>JAZQLK010000175.1:0-3897 GCA_045542635.1 Eubacteriales bacterium | reverse complement strand
GTACTCCCGCAGTTACCTCAAGAGGTCTCAAGGAGGAGGATATGGTTGCTCTCGGCAAGCTTATCAAGCTTTGCGCAACGGAATTCGAGGAAAAGGCGGACTTCGTAAGAGCCGAGATCACCAGGATCTGCGAAAAGTACCCCATTTACGAATAATGCGGGGAGAATACAGCACAAAGCAGAGATCCCTTATACTTGAATTTATCAAGGAAAGCGGATCTCACATAACGGTTTCCGATATCGTGGACGGTCTTAAGGCTCAGGGGCACTGCGTTGGCGTTGCTACGGTATACAGGGCTCTTGACAGGCTCGTTTCCACGGGAGAAATAAGGAAATTCGTGATAGATGAAAAAAGCGGAGCCTGCTACCAGTACGCCCGCGATACGGAATGTAACCGTCATTTCCATCTGAAATGTATAAAATGCGGAAGTCTCATTCATTTAAGCTGCGAGTTCCTTTCCCAAATGGAGGGGCATATTCTGAAGGACCACGGCTTTACGGTAAGCCCCGGCAAGACCGTAATTTACGGAATTTGCAACGATTGCGGTAACGCAAAAAGCGGAGAAAACGTCGGTCTTCCCTGTCACGGTCACAAATGCGAAAAATAAATTTTTTGTAAAATTTTAAAAAATATTTACTTTTCTATTGATTTTTCCTTTTTTCTGTGATATAATTTCAAGGCTTATTGGTTGAACAGGGTGAAAAACAGATGGTTTTAAGCATAATTTCGTGTTTCAATCTGTTACTTTCCATTAACTTTTGAAATATTTACTTGTATTTGGAGGATAAAAAATGTACATCGCTATCGGTATTATTTTGCTTGCAGCTGCTCTTTTCCTTATTGTTGCAGTTCTTTTGCAGGGTGGCAAGGACAAGGGACTTTCCGGAACTATTTCAGGCGGAAGCTCCGAAACATATTTTGGTAAAAACAAGGGTAAGGACCGCGAAAAGAAGCTTAACACACTTACAATCATCGTTGCTATCGTGTTCGTGCTTATCGTTCTCGCAGTTTTCGTATTACAGGACTTCGCACCCTTCGCTCCCGACGTAACAACAACGGCAAACAACGTTACTACAACTGCTGCAAACGTAACAACTACTGCTTAAGCATATTTAATTGCCTCTTTGGGAATTTTACCAAAGAGGCTTTTATTTTGAACACGTACATTCCAAAGGAATATAACATCGGAGAAAAAATGAGTAATAAGGCTAAAGAAAGAATTTTAGAAATTATATCGGACGAATATTACGTCCCAATGACCCCTCCCGACCTTTACACCGTGGCAGGAGAGGATAAATTTGACCCGGGTGACTTCTTTGACACCCTGTGCCGTATGGAGGAAGGGTTTGAAATTACGGTTACCAGGAACGGAAAAATAACCTCCCCCGAAAAAAGCGGATATATAAGAGGAATATTTTCCGCATCTCCGAGGGGACGCTTCGGCTTTGTGATCACAGAAAAGGGAGATTATTTCATCCCTCCGAAATTTACCCTGACCGCTATGCACGGCGACGAAGTGCTTATAAAGAAATTCGGATACGGCTCAAAATACTGTGAAAGCGGTAACGAGGCAGAGGTATGCGCCATTACCGGCCGTAACACCGCAAGCCTTACGGGAACCTTCCGTGGCTATACAAGAGCGGGCCGTATGATAGGAGAGGTCTGCCCCGACGATGAAAGGCTGTCCCTACGCATATCCGTTTCCGGAGTGGACAAGGTGGGCGCCTCCGACGGAGATAAGGTAATAGTTAAAATCACCAAGTATCCCAGATACGAGGGGGATTCGCTGCACGGAAGAATTACCGACGTTCTCGGCAGAAGCGATTCCCTTGAAGCAAACTATCTTTCCATACTCCACGAAAATTCCATAAGCACGGAATTTGACGAGGCGGTGCTTCTTGAGGCGGACAGACTTTGCGATGAAAAAATAGTACCCGACGGCAGACTTGACTTAAGGGATAAGATCATATTTACCATAGACAGTGAAAGCGCAAAGGACCTTGACGACGCTATTTCAATCGAAAAGACCGAGGACGGATATGTTCTCGGCGTTCACATTGCCGACGTTTCTCACTACGTAAGAGAAAAAACTCTTACAGACAAGGAGGCGATGGCAAGGGGTACCAGCGTGTACTTTACGGATAAGGTGGTGCCTATGCTTCCGAAGGTGCTGTCGAACGGAGTATGCTCATTAAACGGAAACGTTGACAGATACGCCGTCTCCGCCTTTATGACTCTTGACAAAAGCGGAGAGATAATTCAAACGTCGGTTCATAATTCAATTATAAATTCAAAGGTGCGCGGAGTATATTCGGAGCTTAACGATATACTGAAAAACCGTCAAAACAGCGCTTTTTACGCAAAATACAGCCACGTTATCGAGGATTTTTACTTAATGACGGAGCTTTACGGCATTTTGAAGCGCAGAAGCTACGCAAAGGGCGCTATGGACCTTGAGAGTGAGGAAAGCGAAATCATACTTAACGAAAATGGCCACCCCGTGTCGATAATCAAGCGTGAGCGCGGAGAAAGTGAGAAGCTTATAGAGCAATTTATGCTCTGCGCCAACCGTGGCGTTGCGGAATACTTAACCGCTCTTAATATGCCCTGCGTATACCGTATTCACGAGTCGCCCGATACGGAAAAAACGGATACGTTCCTTAATTTTGCGTCCAATCTGGGGGTTGATATATCAGCTGCCCGTCTTGGCAGAGCTCCTTCCCCAAAGCAGCTTTCCGCAATCCTTGAAAACGCCAAGGAAGCAGGCAAGGGTGAAATCGTATCAAGCGTGCTTCTCCGTTCCCTTATGAAGGCTAAATATTCCGCCGTTCCGAAAATACACTACGGACTTGCAACGGAGCTATACTGTCACTTTACGTCTCCTATAAGAAGATATCCCGACCTCTCCGTACACAGAATCCTAAAATCCGTTCTTGACGGAAGCATAAACGGAGATAAAGTAACAAGGCTTGCAAAATTCGCAGAAAGGTCCGCTAAAGAATCAAGTGAAAACGAGCTGCGCGCTCTTTACGCGGAGCGGGGGATTGACGACCTTTACAAAACCGTATATATGGCGGACAGAATCGGCGCGGAGCTTGACGGCGTAATATGCTCCGTTACCTCCTTTGGCTTTTTCGTACGCACCGACGATATGTGCGAGGGTCTTGTGCCCTTAAGCTCCCTTGACGGAGATTTCGTATTTGATGAAGCAAACTTCGTTCTTGCATCGAGGGACAGAATATTCCGACTCGGACAGCGCGTTACGGTATCCGTTTACGAGGCGGATATAATTTCAAGGAAGATAACCTTCTCATTGGTAGCCTGCGACGAAGCGAAAATACCCAAGTCAAAATACGCTCCCGTAAAGCGCGTATCAGCTCCTCCGCCCCAACGGGAGTGCAGAAAGATCCCCCGCAGCAAGAAGGCCGCCCCAGCCCTCAAAAGAAGGGACCGTGCAAGGCGCAAAAGCTCTCAAGGCTCGTCCTCCAAGAAGGGGAAAAGGCGATAACAAGGAGAAATCTTCATAAATCTTGTCAAAAAAATGTGAATTATATCTATTTTTGTTTCTTGATAACTGTATTTTTAAGCAATTTTAATAAAAATTGAAAATTTTAGAAAAAATATCGACAAGAACCAAAATTTATGTTATAATAATCGTGTGCGCCAAAAAAATCGGACCACATTATTTCAGGCTAATAATAAAATATATTTTAAATTTGGAGGTACTTTCAAATGGCAAAGAAGTTTGTTTACCTTTTCTCTGAAGGTAACGCAACCATGAGAGAAATTCTCGGCGGTAAGGGCGCAAACCTTGCTGAAATGACACAGATCGGTCTTCCCGTTCCCCAGGGCTTCACAATCTCTACAGAAGCTTGTACACAGTATTACGAAGACGGC
>JAZQLK010000174.1:0-2432 GCA_045542635.1 Eubacteriales bacterium | reverse complement strand
TCTGAATTAAATTTTCAAAGGAAATCCATTTTTGTTTATCCGCTACTTCGAATTTTTCTTTTCCTGTTAATAGGAATGCAAGTTCGCTAAGCTTTGTAAAATAAAATTCCGGAATCTGTTCAAGAGCCTTTCTTGCCCCCTCAATATCTCCCTTTTCCTTTAAGGCATAGGATAAGAATCTTAACGCGTCGTATTTTATATCCATTTCCTTTGTATGTTCGGTTAAATAGCTTGCTACCTTTATAGTTTCATCGGGATTTTCTCTGCAATTTAACACATACAATAAATTGTTTAATAAAATTTCATTATTGGGGTATTTCTTTAAGCCCTCTTCAAGAATCTGTCTGCCTTTTTTATAATCGGTTTCTCTGTATTTATATGATTCATCAACTATTTTTTCAATATCCTCTTCTGCCTCTTTTAAATTGAAATCAAACAGTTCATCCATAGAGATTCCAAAGAAGGTCGCCAATACAGGCATCATAGTAATATCGGGTAAAGCAATATTATTTTCCCATTTACTTATTGCCTGAAATGAAATATTTATACTTGAAGCAAGCTGCTCTTGCGTAAGACCTTTCTTTTTTCTAAGCTCTCTTATTTTGTTTCCAATATTCATAATATCCTCCAAAATTGTTTTGTAAGCTTACACCTTGATTATACACCAAAAAAGAGAAATAAGCAATAACTTGTCAGATTAAGCAATTCAACTGTCAATAGAATATTGAAGAAGCAGACAAGCTTATCATATCAGCGGTTGAAATTTCGATGAGTCTGTGGTATAATGGACGGGTAGATTATTTTTTATACGGTTACGGAGATAAGAAATGGGAACGCTTATTGTTTTTAACGTCATATTAATGCTTATTATAGCCGTTTTTCTTATTGCTGCGAAGAAATGGTTGCGGAGCGAGAGGGCGAAGCGCACGCTTTTGCTGATTGCGCCGATTATAACCATTTTGGTTCATTACAGCTCATTTATATATCATTCCATATTTACGGGGGCGGGAGTTGAATACCTTAGCGAAAATCCTAATCTCATTTTACCGATCTACCCGTGCAACGTGGTAATGTGGTGCGCTCTTTTTTATGGTATAATACCTAAAAAGGATGGAAGAATAGGATTTCTTCTTTCCGATTACGTCTTTTGGTTCGGTATAGCGTCAACCCTTGTGGGTATGTTTGCAAACGTGGATTTCATTATGAATCCCACCTTGGCCGATTACGAGGTAACAAAAAGCATTTTAGCCCACGCCACGCTGCTCTTTAACGTAATGCTTATCCCCGTTTTCGGACTCCTTCGTTCCGAGTTCTTCCGAAATATGCTTAATATGGTAATATCGGTAATCTCCATGTACGTAATAGGACTTTACTGCAATCTTGTTATAAGCGCGCTTTCTTCTCCCGAGGTAGCATATGATAAAAACTCTATGTTTATAATTCATTCCCCCTTTGAGGGCGTGCCCTTCCTCCGATACCCGGTTATAGCCGTGGCGGGACTCTTTATTTACCTTATTATTTTCACGGTGTGCGACGCTGTAAAAAATCCCCGTGGCAGCCGTTGGTACAACCGAGCAATTGCTTTTTTAAAAAGAAATTATTAATCTAACAGGAGAATTGAAATATGGATATGCGCATTGCGGGTATGGGAAAAATTCCCGAGGGAGAATATAACAAAATAAAATTAAGTGGCAGTACGCGCCTTTTCGGGCTTGTAAAATGCGCATCCTTTTCCTCTGCGGGAACAAGTAGAGGGGAGAGTATAGAGTGCAAGGGAGAACTGCGCGTCTCGGGTAAATCGGCGTTTTTCGGAAACGCAAAAGCAAAAATCATCCACGTGTCGGGCTCTTTTTCCTGCGGCGGAGAGACCGAGGCTGAGGAAATATCAATATATGGAAACGCAAAATGCGTAAAATCCGTAAAATGCAAGAGTATTAAAGTATTCGGCTCCTTAAGTACGGAGGGCGATATACACGCGGAGAGCGTAAAGGCTGCGGGAGCCGTAAATTGCGGAAGCATAAATTCCGAAATCATTGAAATCCAAACCGATAAATCAATGAATATAGGAAAAATGAGTGGAAGAAAAATTACTGTAGGGAGAAAACGCATTTCGATCTTTTTAAAAAGAAGATTGACCGCATCTTCAATCGAAGGCGATGAAATATTCCTTGAATATGTTACTTGTCCTTTTGTGAAGGGACGCTCCGTTAAGATAGGCAAGGGATGTAAAATCGGACTCGTTCAGTATAGCGAAGAATTCTCAGCATCGCCGAAAGCAAAAATTGAAAACACGGAAAAACGCTGAAATCCCTCATCCTGTGTCGTAATATTACACAAAAGTCATTTGTATACTAAAAAAGCTTCAACCGATTAGCGTGATGTCCTTAAGGGAGAATTTACACTTTCGCAAAAGTGCAAGCATCGCATTTGAC
>JAZQLK010000173.1:0-5792 GCA_045542635.1 Eubacteriales bacterium | reverse complement strand
ACAAGACCGTGCATCTGTCCGGAAATACCAAGACCGCAGATCTCTCCGCCCTCGGCCTTTTCGGTAAGATACTTAAGAGTCTTGCAAACGGCATTCCACCAATCGCGCGGATCCTGCTCCGCCCATCCGTTTTTAGGCTGATATAAGGGGTATTCCTCGGTACAGGATGCAATCTCCTTACCCTGTGTATCAAAAAGCACGCTTTTGGTTCCCGACGTACCAACGTCAACGCCTATTAAATATTTCATATATCTCTCCTTAAATTCCTTTTAGTATGCGGTGTAAGGCGTCGAAAATGCCCGAGCCCGCAGTCTTTTTTATATTTTAACATATTATCGTAGTATATGCAACATAAATAAAAGGTTTTTTGCGGACACATCTTGCTTTTTTTATTACTATATGATAAAATTTAATCAGAAATAAAATTTAAAGGAGCAAGCTATGTCAGTATTTTTTGAAAAAAAGACAAATATATCCTCTGCTCTTCCCTTTGTTAAAGCAGATATCAAAAATATAAATCATCTCTCGGACTATTCCTCCTATTTCAAGATCGTGCTTGTTAATTCCGGCGCGGTGGAGGGCTTCTGCTCCCACGAGAGCTTTATGGCCTCCGAGGGCGATATAATTATTATTTTACCAAGAGAGATACACAGCTTCAAATCCGAAAGCAGCTCTGTTACCGTATTTTTCTTACCCTCCTTCAAGGGCGACGGCTTCGACGTTTCGGGCCTTACCCCCTGCGACCGAGTTATAAAAAGAAATACCTATCTCAATTCCGAGATAAGAAGACATACCTATCAGATAAGCGCAGAGCTTAACGATAAGCTTACAGGCTATTCCTACTCTGCCCTCGGCACAGCAAGCGTGCTTGCCTCCGTTATTTTGAAGGCTAACACAAGAGCTATTGGCGAAAACGAAGATTTAAAGAAGGCTGACAGTGAGCTTTCCCTTCTTGAAAACGTTCAACGCTATATTTCAGAAAACTACAAGGAAAATATTTCCCTTGAAAGCGCTTCATCCTATTGCGGTCTTTCTCTTTTCTATTTTTCTCATCTTTTCAAGAGGATTACCGATATTACCTTCTACGACTATTTGACGTCATACCGTCTTGACCTGGCTCTCGATATGCTTCAGAACACGGATAAAAAGATACTTGATATAGCCTCCGAATGCGGCTTTGCCACAGTCAGAACCTTCAATCGCTCCTTCAAGAGCTTTTTCGGATGCTCCCCCTCCGAATATCTTAAAAAATAAGTTCCCCCAAAAATAACTTTAAAGTGAGGAATTATGATAAAAGGAATTATATTTGACCTTGACGGAACCCTTTGCGATACTCTTGACGATATACGCACAGGCGTGAATAATACCCTTGAAAGGCTTGGATACAAGACCAGAACAAGGGATGAGATACACAAGTTTATAAACAACGGCGCAAGAGAGCTTATAAGACGCTCCCTTCCTAAGGACGTGCAGGGAGTGGATTTCATAGTTGACAGCGCTCTTTCCGACTACAATATGGAGTACGCGAAATGCTACTGCGATACCACCTATCCCTTCGACGGGATTGAGGAGCTTCTTATCGACCTTAAGAATATGGGCTTCAAGCTTGCGGTTTTATCCAACAAGCAGGATGAGTTCGTAAAGGAAATTATTTCAAGACTCTTCGGAGACGATCTGTTTACCGTTGTTATGGGACAGTCTGCCTTCCCGCCTAAGCCCGATCCCTCGTCAACCCTTTACGTTGCCAAGATGATGGGTGCCCGTCCCGAGCAATGCATTTACGTAGGAGATTCCGACGTTGACGTGGAAACCTCATACAGAGCAGGTATCAGCTTTGTAGGTGTGGGTTGGGGCTATCGCGACGCCGAAATTCTCAAAAAAGCGGGCGCTCCTACAGTTGCCGCCAGCGTTAACGAGCTTTCCGGCGCTATAATTCAGTTAAGCTCCGAATACGAGGAATAATTAGCCGAAAATAATATAAAATCCGTCTTTACCGCATAAGCGATTCGGACGGATTTTTGTTATTCATTATATATGTTCATTTGCTCATATATTGTTATTTTCCATTACGGCCTCAAAGGCGTATTCCTTGGCTTCGGAATCCTTCATATACATAAAGCAAAGATAGTATACCTTATCGCCGACATAAAACTCCTTATTCAATAGAGCATCGGATGGGATTCCGTCCTTACTGCTCACTATTTTAAAATATACGTCCTTGCTAAGATCGGGAGCGGATATTCTGTAAAGAGATGAATCCACTCTTTTCTCCGCCTGCTGGAATTTCACGGAGATGCCGTATCTGTAAAGCTCGTCGCCCACCCTATCAAGATAAGCTATACCGAGAATCTGGGAATAATATCCCTCGTGAGTTATTCCCGACATATACTGTCCGTCGGCAAGATATATGCAAAGAGCATCGCCCTCCGTATTTACAGGAAGAATATCAACCACTCGTGTAATATCCTCGCTATTGTCAATTACGGTATACGGGTCTGCGGGGCGTCTACCCATATCGCAGGCATTACCCAAGCCGAAAAGCTCAAGGGATACGGCAATTCCCAAGGATATCAGAAGAACGGATGCAATAGCAATTACCGTCGTTTTAATTTTTACGCTTTTATTCTTGCTTTCCTGTAGCGCCTTGCCGTTCTGCCTTTTTATATCTCCGATGGTTGCAAAGCAGTCATCACTGTTTTCTATACCCTCAACCTCTCCCGTAAGATAGGAGCGAGCGATCCCGGAGAAATTGATGCCGGGGCAGTCTGTTGCCACTTTGTCAAAAATTTTCTCAGCATCCTCAGTATCGCCGTTCATATGACAGGCTATACCGTGATAAAGCCTTAATCTCGCCATAAATGCGGGTACGGATCTTATATCCTCGGGACAGGACTCGGATATTTTCATTTCCTTGCAGGCCTCGTATTCACCTATTGTGAATTTTTCAAAAAATCTCAAAAGAAACTCCGATTCTCTCTTTAATTCAGCCATTCCTTTGCTTTCGCAGGGGATTAAGCCGATTTCCGCAAGAGTCCTTGTAAGACCGTCCATATCACCCATTTCGAAATAGCAGTATGCAAGCTGCATACAGTATTCATATCTGAATAATGCTTTTTTAACCTTTGGAAGGCTCTTATTTACAGTATCAATAGTCTCGGCGTATCTGCCCCTGTAATAGTCCGCGTAAATATCACAAACGCTTCCGCCGTAGCCGAGCTCATAGGAAAGATACAGGAATTTTTCCGCATCCATTTCATAAAACAGTATTTTGTTTATGGGTCTTGCAACAAAAAGCAACGACGTAAAAAAGTATATGCCAAAGCACAAGCCCACTCCCAGGGGAACCGTCACCGCTCTTAACGGGACAAAGCAAAGCCCCAAGCCCAGCAATGACAGAAGAAGGCACAGATGCTTGCGCCGTTTAAAGCTCTTGGCTATTTTATCGTACATAATTTTCCTCCCTCTCGGTTTTCTATATTGTAGCACAAATTGTTTAACAATTCAACTGTTACGAAAAAATCACCCGTCGGAAAGCCGACGGGTGATAGCTTTATATCTTTACGACTCCGAATACGTCAAGTATGGAGGAAACAAGAATTGCCACCAAAAATACAGGAGCAATATACTTGATAATTACGTTAAAGAGCTTCTTTGCCTTGAAGGGAGCGCTGACCTCAATCTCCTCCTCGATTGCCTTTGTCTTAAGAACGAAGCCGATAAATACGCAGGTGCAGATAGCAACTATAGGCATAAGAATGCTGTTTGAGATAAAGTCGAAGAAATCAAGGAACTGAAGTCCGATGATCTTAACTCCTCCAAGCGCGCCGTAGCCGAGGGCTGAGGGCAAGCCGAGAAGCAAGCATCCGCCGAGAACGATAAGGCAGGTTACCTTTCTGTCGATCTTGAACTTATCCTGAATAACGGATACCACCGTTTCCGCCAAGGAAATGGAGGACGTAAGGGCCGCCAAAAGAACAAGAATAAAGAACACCGTTCCTATTACCTGTCCGCCCCAGATAGAATCAAATACCTTGGGAAGAGTTACAAACATAAGGGAAGGACCCTTACCGAGAGCGCTTTCCTCACCGCCGTGGAAGGCAAATACCGCGGGGATGATCATAAGTCCAGCAAGGAATGCAATACCCGTATCGAAGATCTCGATCTGATGTACCGATTTTTCGATGTTAACTTCCTTCTTCATATATGAGCCGTAGGTGATCATAATACCCATAGCAAGGGACATTGAGTAGAAGAGCTGCCCCATAGCGGCAATAACCGTCATAATGGAGAAATTGGAGAAATCGGGCTTGATATAGTAAATAACTCCTGCCCAAGCTCCGTCAAGGAACATAACGTATATAGCAACGAACAGAGAAAGGAGAACAAGCACGGGCATCATTACCTTGCTTACCTTTTCAATTCCCTTTTCAACGCCTAAAAGAACGACAACCATTGTAATGGCAATAAACAGAACGAACCAGAGAATGGGTTCTCCCACACCTGTAATGAAGCCGTCGAAATAGCTGTCAGCTGCCGCGTTATGTCCGTTACCGGAAATAAACGCCGCGAAATATTTCATTACCCATCCGCCTATTACTGAGTAGTAAGGGAGGATAAGCATAGGGATTACAGCCCCAAGATATCCTATGAACGCAAATTTCTTATTAAGCTTTGCGAAGGCGCCGACAGGGCTTAAGCCTGTTTTTCTACCAATGGCGATTTCGGCTATCATAAGAGTAAAGCCGAAGGTTACGGCAAGAATAATGTATACGAGAAGGAAAATACCTCCGCCGTATTTAGCGGCAAGATATGGGAATCTCCATATATTTCCAAGACCCACAGCGCTGCCCGCCGCGGCAAGAACGAATCCCAGCTTGCCTGTAAAAGAGCTTCTTTGTTTTTCCATAATAATTCCTTTTGCAGTCTTTTATATATTAGTTATTGATTATATTCCTGTTTATTATCACATATTTTCTCAAAAATATCAATACCTTTTGCGATTTTTGTTAAATTATGTAATGTTAAATATCAAGAATTCTGTAATATCCCTCGCTATGCTCGCACATTGCGGGAAGGGTGATATAGGGTATTCCGTCTATTTGCGCCTCGGCTCCGTCGTGGTAGTGACCCTGTAAAACAAGCTTTACCTTTCCGCTTTCACGGATAATGCTTCGTACCTTGTCGGCATTTTTTATAACGTGGGATATATGGATAGCGGGATCAAGATTTTCGTGAACGAGAACTATACATTCCTTATTTGCTCCGTCAAGAGCGTTCTTTAAATATTCAAGCTGGAACGGAGGAAGGTTGGAGTCAGTCCACTCAACTCCCTCGATATCGAATCTTACCATGCTTGAGCGGTAGTTTGCGTCAAGAACTATAAAATCGTATTTTTCCGTTTCAACTGTGTACGGAGGGATTTTATAGTCTGCGAGCTTCAAAAGCTCCTCCGCCTTCAGTATAAGATAATCGTGATTTCCGGGAACAAGATAAAAAGGGATGCCGTAGGAGGAAGCAAGTTCAAAGGCCTCCTTAAAGCATTCAGCCACCGTTTCCCTCGTATCCTCGGCGCCATTATCCGTAAGGTCGCCGAGGCAGAAGCAGATATCCACGCCCGCCTCCTTAAACGCCTCCATTGATTTTCTTATCTTTTCCGAGGATGCTTTAGCGTCGCGTCCCCCTCCAAGCTTGGATTTGCAATAATGGCAGTCGGTAAAAAGTCCTAATTTCATTTCTCATCACTCCAAAAATCGGTTTTGTGAGGAAGGTCTATATCCTTAGCCTTGAATACG
>JAZQLK010000172.1:0-1983 GCA_045542635.1 Eubacteriales bacterium | reverse complement strand
CGCTTGGCCTCCGACTTGTACGCCGTGGATTCTGCCGTCGCCGCCTAACGTGGGTACGTAGTCAATATGCTCCATTGTGGTATAGCTGTTTGCGGTAACGGCTACCACATCGTCGCATTCGCGCTTTTCCACAAGCTCAGTCTTTAATATACCGTCGCCTATGCTGTAATCCGGCATAAGCAGTGATTTATCAAAGGCGTTTGCCACCGCCTCGTGCTCGTAATAGGGGTAATGCGCCATAAACGCCTCGGGAGTTTCAAGGGACTTACAAGGCTCCTCCAGGTATGCGGGAACACAGAATAAGGGAGCAAAATCAAAGAATACGGATTTAAAGAATCCCATATTAAAGCCTATGAACTTACGCCTTGCCTCGTCAATATCAAAGGAATAATAATTTGACGGTGGGCTTGTCATATTCCAGCCCTGGGAATGATTTGACGTAATGATATTGAATCTTTTATGCTTGGTAAAGTAGAAATCGTCGCCGTAGCCCGTTTTACTCGTTACCAGGTCTATCGTATTCTTTTGAGCCAAGGGTGTGTACATAAGACGGAATTCCACCTCGTCGGTTCTATTCTCCGCTCCGAACAAAACGTCGAACTCGGAGTTAAACATTTCCTGGAAGGTGCCGCCCTTGGTAAGAGCCTTCTGCGCCTTTTTCTTAAGCTTTTTTTCTCCCTTTTTAACCTTTCTCTCAATATCCTTATCATCCATATTGGCTTTAACCTGGGGAGCGCGGCTAAAGGTAAGCTTCGGCGCCGCCTGGGAGCCATAGGCAAGATAATTATTGAAATGATAGTGGGGCTTTGGCTTGGTTACGGACGCCGTAAGAGTCTGTGTTCTGCGTCTTGTACGGGTTTTTCCGTTGCTGTCGCGGTAGGTTTCCGTCCAGCTTATCACGAGGGAGCCTCGGTAGGTAACATCTACAAGCTCGTGCTTATAGCATTGACAGAACAAAAAGGGATTGCCCTCAAATTTACCCGACAGGGCTGCGGTTACGGAGCATTCCTCGCTCTCAAGGTCGATAAAATCGTAATGCTTCTTAAAAAGCTCCTCCTGCTCCTTGGTATAGGTAGGCTCAAAATCAATTTCGGGCAAGGTGGTCTCCATAAGGGTAAGGGTATCTCTTTCGTCAAAAAGAGCGTTAAGGGACGCCATCTGCCCCCACGCCTCGTTAAGAAGCTTTTTAACCTTTTGCGCTTGGATATCAATTTCGCCCTTTAAGGACTTGATTTTCTTATTAAGCCTCAGAAAAATCAGAAGAAGCGAACCTACGGTAAGCGCAACTCCAAGAATAAGTAAAATCGCTCCCGTGCCCGTGGACTTGGAAAACTGTCCAATACCCACAGCGAAAAGAACGACGCCGATAACGGAGAGAATAATCAAAAAAATTCGCCACGCCTTAAGGCTTTTTGCTTTTTTCTCCAGCCTTCCAAGGGCTTCGTTTTCCCCGTAGTATTTCTTTACTGTGGCTCGGTTTTCCTCCACTCTCAGACCTGATTTCAATACAAGCTTATCAAAATATTCGTTTGCATTTTTTTCGTGGGTATCTCTGCCCTCTGCTTCATAATACTTCAAGGGCTCTAAAAGCTTTTGATTCATAGACTCCCCCTTCAAATTGTTTTATATTATTATTTTAACATCTTCATAGGCGAGTGTCAATAAGATAGTCGAAATTTGTCAAAAAGCAAAAAGCCCTTCTCTTTAGCGTGTTATCCTTAACGGAGAACACGCAGTCAAATCCGTCTTCGACGGGTGAAATCCACCTCTGGTGGATGAAATCGCGTTTGCGATGAAATCCTGCTTCGCAGGGTTGTATTTAGACGGATTTGATTTCATCCGAGGACTTGTCCTTGGATTTCATCTGAACGAAGTGAAGATTTCATCGTTGCCGCGCAACGATTTCATTAAACCAACAGAAAAAGAGATAACATTTCGGCTAAAAACCGATTTGTTATCTCTTTCTGTCGTTATAAGGGTTTG
>JAZQLK010000171.1:0-3203 GCA_045542635.1 Eubacteriales bacterium | reverse complement strand
TTATTTAGTCCTCGTTTTTCATTCTGAGCTCCAGAAATTCCTGCTTTGTAATCAGCACCTCACGGGGCTTGGAGCCGTTTGCCTCGCCGATATATCCCATATCCTCCATCTGATCGATGATCCTTGCTGCTCTCTGGAAGCCGAGATTAAGCTTTCTCTGGAGGTGGGAGGATGAGATCTTGCCCATATCGGTAGCAATTTCGAGAGCGGCGTAGAACTTTTCGTCAAGATCGTTGCCGTCTCCCTCATCTCCGCTGTCGGAGGATGCGCTCTTATCTGCCTTCATAAGCTTGGAGGTGTTGGATTCTATCTGATTTACAACGCTTTCGTCGTAGTTTTCGCTTGAATTTTCCTTAATGAAGCTTACAACCGCCTCGCGCTCGTCCTCGTCGATATATGCGCCTTGAACACGGATGGGCTTGAGAGCGCCAACGGGCTTAAGAAGCATATCTCCGCGGCTGACAAGCTTTTCTGCGCCCACCTCGTCAAGAATGGTTCTTGAGTCAACCTGGGCGGGAACGCGGAAGGAAATACGTGAGGGGATATTAGCCTTGATTACACCGGTAATAACGTCTACGGATGGACGCTGAGTACCGATAATTACGTGGATACCTGCGGCTCTCGCCTTCTGAGTAAGACGGATAATATGCTCGTCGATTTCGGGAACCTGCATTTTAAGGTCGTAAAGCTCGTCAATAACGATAACTATACGGGCGATCTTGTCCGCGGTAATGATTCCTCTTTCAACTCTCTCGTTATATTCGCCTATGTTACGTACGCCTGCGCATTCGAGAAGCTCAAAGCGCTTTTCCATTTCCGCAACCGCCCACTGGAGAGTACCGATGGACTTTTTAGCCTCGCATACTACGGGGACGAGAAGGTGGGGAAGACCGTTAAATACGGAGAATTCAACTCTCTTGGGGTCAATAAGGATAAGACGAAGCTCGTCGGGAGTTGCCTTATAGAGAAGGCTGACAAGAAGAGCGTTAATGCATACGGATTTACCCATACCCGTAGCGCCCGCTACGAGAAGGTGGGGCATTTTCGCAATATCAATATAAATGTTTTCACCGGAAATACTCTTACCCACAGCGCAGGTTGCAACGCTCTTTGCCTTCTTGAACTGGGGATCCTCCAAAAGACTGCGGAGGTAAACGGTGCTTGTGATCTTATTCGGAACCTCGATACCTACAGCCGCCTTACCGGGAATAGGACATTCGATTCTTATACCGTCAGCCGCAAGATTCATAGCGATATCGTCCATAAGTCTTGCGATGGAGTTTACTCTGACACCTCTTTCGGGAACAAGCTCGTATCTTGTTACGGTAGGTCCTCTCTGTATATCAACTATCTGAGCCTTGGCATTGAAGCTGCAAAGGGTTTCTACGATAATTCTTGCATTCTGCTCAAGCTCCTCCTGCTCGGCGGCTTGGTTTGCGGCGTCGGGAGCGCGGTCCTGGAAGATATCGATGGGAGGGAATACGTACTTTCTCTTGGGCTTCCTTACAGGCGGCGGAGGGGGAGTGGGAGCTACGGGTGTTACGGGCTGAGAGGGCTTTTTCTCAACCTTGAATTCCGGCTCCTTGGGCTTTCCGTTGATCTGCTGATATGCGGTGTTTGAAAGGAAATCGGAGAAGGTAGCGTCCTTATTTTCCTCTCTGAATATAGCAGTTTCGAGATCGTCGTCTACAGGCTCGTCGTAATCGTAGCCGTCATCGTAACCGTCATTATAGCCGCCTGCGTCAACGTTATTGTCAAGCTCCGTATCGTCCCAAACGGGAACTGCGCTTTTGCGTTCCTCGTAAACCGGTCTTGCAGGCTCGTATCTCGGCGCCTCGTAAACGGGCTTGGGCTCCTCGTAAACAGGCTTCGGAGCCTCATATACGGGCTTGGGAGTCTCGTAAACCGGTCTTGCGGGCTCATATTTCGGAGCCTCATAGGCCGGACGTGCAGGCTCATATCTTTTTTCGGGGGTATAAGGCTTTTCATACTCAAATTCGGTATGCGTGGGCTTGGGAGCCTCGATCTCATCCGTTACAACGGGTCCGTCTATCTTGAAGTCGCTTGTGGTGAAGTCGTTCTTGTTGGGGGTGGCGCCTTGCTGAGGACGTCTTTCACTGAATCCGAATTCGGAAACGGGAGCGCGCTCATATTCCGGACGGGATTCTATAACGGGAGATTCCTTGGGCTGATTAGAGGGATAGGGGGAGTGAAGCTCAAATTCGCTTGCGGGAGCTCTGGTCTTTGATTCGTAAAGGGATGAGGGTCTTCTCATTTCCGAAGGCGCCTCCTGTACGGGAGTGCGTTCAACGGGGGAAGCTTCGGGCTTTTCAACCTCTATTGTGGGATAATCAAAGCTGTCAATTGTGCTTGTTGTGAAATTATTATCGTCCTCATCGTCGAAAACGTTGAATTTTCTGTGCTTAAGGGATGCGGAAATACGCTTTCTTTCCTTTTCTCTTGCAATAGCCTCGTTTTTCTTGATTCTTTTTTCACTCATTCTGTTTTTTATAACGGAGGCGGGAGTGATGTTGAACATCTGGAGCATCATAAAGAAGAGAAGGATGCACACCAATATAATTCCGCCGACAGAGCTTAAGGTATCGGAAAGGATCATACCTATAACGCCGCCTATTGCGCCTCCGCCCTTACCCTCAACGCCGAGGGAGTAAAGAGTCTTTAAGGTATAGGTGCTGATTTCGTTATTGCCCGAGGAAAGAGTAACGAGATGCTGAAGCGCCGCTACGGAGAAGATCGTAATAAAGGAGCATACAACACGTCTGCCGCAGATTCCTCTGTTTGCATCGTAGTACCACATAAGGGAGTGGAAGAGCATAAATATAGCCACGAAATAGGTAGCGAAATTGGAAAACAGTCCGTGAAGCACACGGGATATTCCTTCTCCCATTCCTCCCGCTATTCCCGCAACTGAGAATAGTGTGATAACGAAGGCTACCGCTAAAATATATGGCATAAGCTTACTTAAAAATTTGAGGAAAAGCTTACCCTTTCCCGTTTTTTTCGGCTCTCGTTTTTTCTTTGTGTTAGTTACAACAGGTGATTTTCTCATTTTTGCATTCCTTTCTGAGTTCTGTATTAAAAGCCCGTATGGGCGGTAGGAGTCTGTAAAATTTAAGTACGAATTAAACTAATAATTATATACCATATTATATAATAACAGAAAAAAAGAAAAAAAACAATAG
>JAZQLK010000170.1:0-5978 GCA_045542635.1 Eubacteriales bacterium | reverse complement strand
CTATGCTCTTTGTGTGATCCAAGGAGTTGTTCCATGGAGTTGTCTTGCTAAGACCGCTTGGCCTCCGACTTAGCCTCGGTTGAATTCAGCGACGACTGCCACACCTTACCCCTCCCTTTTTCATCCACAGGATGCGGTCGGGGACGGTTCATTCTGCATTTTGAAACTTTGCGACTACGTCACAAGGTTTCAATCTTTATAACCGTGTCTATTTCATCGAACGTATTAAAGGGCGGAACGTGGATAAAAAGAAGATCCTTTCCCTCGTAGGATTCTCTGTTCCAGGGGTCGGCGGTGCTTATAAGGCTGCCGTCGTCAAGACGGGTTACCGCTTTGACCTTGTATTTGAAATTTTCAACCACAAGGGTGTCGGTGTTGCAATCCATAATATGAAGATAGAAGAATTTTCCGTTTCTTGTAATGCGTCCCCATTCGGGCTTGTCAAGACCGCTGATGGTACATCCGTAAACGCTTTCTCCGTTTTTGTCCATCCATTTGCCAACCTCGGAAAGAATCTTAACGCTCTTTTCGGGAATTACGCCACGGGCGTCGGGGCCTACGTTCAAAATAAGGTTACCGCCCTTGCTCGCGCACTCAACAAGCATATGGATCACGTTCCTTGCGCTCTTGTAATTAGTATCCTTGGAGCTGTATCCCCAGTTATCGTTAAGAGTCATACAGGTTTCCCACGGAATGGAATTGCCCTCGTAATCGCAAACGCCCCTTGCGGGAATCATCTGCTCGGGAGAGCCGAAATCGCCCGCGTAGTAAACGGGCTCCTTAACCTTGATATCACCGCCGATACGGTCGTCGATTATAAGGTCGGGATTTATTTCTCTCGCCATTTTAACAAGCTTGGTGGCCTCCCACCTTTCGCCCGTCATTTCGTTGTAATGGAAATCAAACCAGAGAATATCTATCTTACCGTAATTTGTAAGAAGCTCCTTAACCTGCCCGTGCATATATTCAAGGTAGCGTTCAAAATGCTCGCCCTGATGCTTATAAGCTTCGTTACCCCTCATAGGATGATGGGGGTCGTTATACGCGGGATAGTCGGGATGATGCCAGTCGAGAAGGGAATAGTAAAGTCCTACCATAATACCCTCGGCGCGGAAGGCTTCAACGTATTCCTTAACCAGATCCTTGCCGATTAAAGTATTTGTTGATTTATAGTCCGTAAGGGCGCTGTCGAAAAGGCAGAAGCCGTCGTGATGCTTGGCAGTAAGAACGGCATATTTCATTCCCGCCGCCTTTGCAAGTCTTGCCCACTCACGGGGATTGTAGTCCGTAGGATTAAAAATATCAAAATAGAGCTGATATTCCTCGTTTGAAACCTTGTCAACGGAGCGAATCCACTCGCTTCTTGTGGCTCTTGCGGGGATAGCGTAAAGTCCCCAATGTATAAACATTCCAAAGCGCTTTTCCATCATTGGAGCAACGCGCTTTTTTCTTGCTTCATCCATAGTATACCTCACTCATTTCGTGGGAGCCATATCTCCCGATAGGGAAGCCTTCATAATATCCGTAATATCTCCGTCCCTGCTTGAGAGAAGCCAGAGCTTAACGTATGCGGCAACGGGTGAAATATTCTTAAGAGGAATGATTCCAAGCTCCTCAAAGGACTTGGAGCTTTGATATTCTGGGCCCTCGGGAATACCTACGGCGTAAGCCGTAACCCCCATTTTCTTGGCTTTCAAGAAAAATTTCTTTGCGCTTTCACTCTTTGTATTTATAGTTCCGGAGTGGTAGGTGTTGAGTAAAATATATTTTGTTTTTTTGCCGATCTCGGGGTAGCTCATACCTGTGTAAGGGAATAAAACAGACACTCCCTCGGAGAAATCCGTAATTTCATTACATAAAAGAGGTGATATAGCATCCTTGCTTTCAAGGTAGCTTGGGTTCTTTACGAATTTAAACTCCTTGTCAAAGCAACCGTATACGCAACCGAAAATGCTGGATACGTCATCGGAGAAGGACTTTGAGCCGATAAGCCTTGTAGCTCTGTGAGCTCTTACAACGGAGCTGTTGTCGTTACGGTAAATAACGAATGCGCCCCTTGACGAGCCCTCCTTGATAAGGGAGATAGCACCGTGTAGGTTTTCAAGAGCGTTTGACCTTTCATTTTCGATAGGTCTGTTGGCGGAAACAAGACATACGGGAATAGAGTCAATACCGATAAGATAGCCGATAGCCGCCGCGGAATACTGGAGAGTATCCGTGCCGTGGGTAATTACGATACCGTCATAGCCAAGACCGAGCTTGCTTTTTACACAGGAGGAAAGCATTCTTATATGCTCGCCCGTATTGTTTTCGCTAAGCTCCGTGTAGGGCTCACATACGTCATAGTCGAAATCAATTCCGTACTTGCTTCCGTAAGCGTCTATAATTTTATAGGATTTTTCGGCGTCCGTGACAATTACGTTTCCATTCTGAAGCGTGCTGCCAATGGTACCGCCTGTAAATATAAATAGAATTTTCATAGGGAACCTCGGGGATTAGTCTTCTTTAATTAAAATATCAAATACACAGGCATTTTTAAATCTGTTCTTCAAGGGACAGGTACGGCAAATAAGCTCAACCTTAACGCCGAGAAGAGTTTCAATAACACCGTCGCAATAGCCCTTTACAAATTCGCAGATGGGACGCTTGTCCTTAATATCAACGATAAAGCACTCGCTGATGGTAAGCTCACCGCGGAAATCACCTGTTTCCTCGTTGACGTCTATGCTTATATCGAATTTACCCCAACCCACGTCGGAGTCAAACTGACACCACTTGCGAAGCTTTTCCTCATAAAGGGAAGCGCCGCTTGAGGAAAGATCCCAATGGGAATTAAGCCTTTGAGCAAAGGAATATCCGCAGGCATATCCGGACTCGTGGAAGATCTTTTTCGCGTGCTCGTTGTCGGAAAGCTTAATAACCTCGTTAAAGATACCGCCGAGCATACCGATAAAGGTGTCGGTACGGAAGCTTACGTTTCTTTGCTGATCCTCGGGATTTATCATAATTCCTCTGTGGGGGATGTAATTGAATACCTTTTGCGTATTTTCCGCATCGGCAACCTTGAGAGTAAATTGCTGCTTCTGCTCGCTTCTTTTTTCGGGAAAATGAATTACGGAGGATAAAGCGTCAAGAAGCTTTTCAAAATGATTTCTGGGGTCGCCGGGATAAGCGATAATTCTTTGCTTTCTGCCAAGATAGTATCTGTAATCGTAGTTCATTTCAAACTCTTCAATAAAGAAGGGAACGAAATATTTGTTTTCGGAAACGATGATATCAACCTCGTTAAGTATATGCTCCGACTCGTTTATAGCGGCGGAGGCAACGAGGACGATAGCCTTACTGTTGCAAATTGCTCTTGTAAGCTTTGATGCGTAAGAGCCGCCCGGCTCAATGTCGCGGGGAGCTATGTAGCAGCCAACTCCCTTTGATTCGAAAAAGTCGACCATATCGAAAGCGATTTGTCTGTCCTTTGTCGAGTAGCTGATAAAGATATGCTTTTCCATAATAAACTCCATTGTATTTATTTCGCCGATGTATATTATAATTAGTATATCATATAAAAGTATTATTTGTCAATATAAGCAAAAAGTAATAATATAAAGAAAAGAACCCCCAAAGAGGAGCGACCTCTTTGGGGGATGCCTTTTATTAGATTATCTTAAGATAGCGTGATGTAATCCATTCTTGATCAAATATACACTACTGTGTCTTGCTCTCTTTCTTGAATGTAGAATTTACTTTCTTGTGTTTCAATTAGCAGTTTTCCGTCCTTGTCATATTGTTTTATTTTGTAAGAATATTCCCCGTATGCGAGTCCTGTTATAGACTTGAAATACATTTCCTCATCGACGGTATATTTTGCTATAATTTTGCCGTTGCGGTATAAGAATATTTCTGTTTTTGCGTAGTTTTCAGAACAGGGTTGAAAATAAATATTTACTAAATCTGCACCTGTTGCATGTGATAAATCGAGCTTTTTTAGTAAATCCGCCTTCCGATTTTCCTCTTGCTTTGAATAATAAACATCTTTGTCTGCCTCTATATATTTAAGCTTGATAAAATAATCGTCAGCCAAATTGTTTTCAAAGCAAATCTTAATTTTTGATACGCGCTTGTTAAAATCTACAGGAATGCAGAACCCCTGCTTTTGTGGATTGAAGGGGAATGAATCAAGTAAAACCTCGATTTCTTGTTTACCTTGATAATAAAATACCTTTGAAACTGTTTTTATCGGCAAGATGACAAAATAGTATTCTGTTGAAAAAATATCTTCCTCTTGATTGATGGTGAATATGTCCTTTTTAATATCAAGTTCGGAAGGAACGATGACATTGTTCTTTTTGGATATACACACGAAATTCTTTGTTATATCTCTAACTTGAGAATGCTGTTCGTCAAAGTATCCGCAAAAAAGTAAGTTTTTTTGATATTTATCCATATGTTGCCTCCTTAATCAATTGCGCAAATATGTTCTATACACTTTATCAATTCATCTTTGGTAATTGAATCGGGTGTCTTTTCTGAATGTACAAGCCCGTTTCGCACTCTTCTATACCTATTCAATAATTCGCCAATTTCAGAAGAACATTCAAGTTCGCAATATTTGTGTAACATTTCAACAAAATCGCCTTCGTAATGGAACGTTCCTCTTAAGACAGCTTCAAAGCGTCTATAAAGGTCTATTATGAGTTTATCAGTATCGTCGATTGATAACAGCGAATAAAAATACTCTTTTGTCAACGTTTTTAATATACTTTTGTTTTCTAAATCCGTTTTTATTTGCAATAGAATTTCAGATTTTATTTTTTTGATATCGTCGCTACCGATAGTTTTTGTTACAAAGTACTTGCTATTTTCAGAAATTGTTGCGTTGTATACCAAACAGGTATGTGCTGTATTAAGCAGTATATCATAGTTTTGATTGGATATATTATTTATTATTTCTTTCCAATTCCTTTCAACTGCCAAATAGTATAGGTCTCTGAAGTTTTCTTCTTGGAGATATTTTTCAATTAACTCGAAATAATGAATGGGGTTGTTAGTTAATATTTTTTCAATGAGTAAATAATTCGTTTCTTTCAACAAATCATCAATACAAATCAATCCATCTTTCGTAACATTGGAAAGCGTTTGCTTGTATCGTTTTGTGGCATCTTCTTCGAGATTTAATGAATCGTCTTCAGTCCTGCTACTTTGAGACTGTTTCTGTTGAAGACCCATGACGAGATAATCAATACTTACATTAAAGAATTTTGCGATTGATGGCAATAAATCAATATCCGGGGAACCGCCTTGCTCCCATTTGCTAACGGCTTTATCGCTAACACCTATTTTGTCAGCGAGAGTTTTTTGTGTAATGCCTTTTTCTTTTCGTAATTTTGCAATTCTTACTCCGATGGTTTCCATATATAGCTAACCTCCTTTTCTGTCTATATTATAGCATACTATTCGAAAAATGTAAACCGATTTATATTTGAGTTCATTTTGATGCTTTAAAATCAATCTCTACCGAGGGTGGAATTGCTGTAGAACGCCTTATTTATACATAGAAAAAGACCCTTGGACAAGTAATCTTGAGCAAGGGTCTTTTAATATTTAGTTCAGGATAGTTGCTTTTGCTCAAATCACCCTTTGGGGATGAGTTGAATTTTAAGCTACGCGCCGATTATTTGTTCTTGATAGCAGCCTGAGCAGCAGCAAGTCTTGCAATCGGAACTCTGAAGGGAGAGCAGGATACGTAGGAAAGACCGATTCTGTGGCAGAATTCGATAGATGTGGGGTCGCCGCCGTGCTCACCGCAGATACCGAGGTGCATGTTGGGACGAGCTTCACGACCTGCGTCAGCAGCCATCTTCATAAGCTTACCAACACCGTTCTGGTCGATTCTTGCGAAGGGATCGTTTTCATAGATCTTGCTTTCGTAGTAAGCTGTGAGGAACTTACCGGCGTCATCACGGCTAAAGCCGAATGTCATC
>JAZQLK010000169.1:0-4073 GCA_045542635.1 Eubacteriales bacterium | reverse complement strand
CCTTACGTAAAGGTCGTAGCCCACCGCCTCCATATGTCCGTGCTGAGCCGCGCCTAAAAGATTGCCCGCGCCGCGTATCTCAAGGTCACGCATAGCTATCTTGAAGCCTGCGCCGAATTCCGCAAAATCACGGATGGCGTCAAGTCGCTTCTGGGCAATTTCGGAAAGAGCCTTGCCCTGTCGGAAGGTGAAATATGCATATGCGCGCCTATGGCTTCTGCCAACGCGTCCGCGTATCTGGTGGAGCTGAGAAAGTCCCATCTTATCCGCGTTTTCAATAATCAGCGTATTGGCGTTGGGAATATCAATTCCCGTTTCTATAATAGTTGTGCTGACAAGGATATCCACCTCGCCCTTAACAAGGTCTGCCCATATGTTTTCAATATCCTCCCTGTCCATCTGTCCGTGGGCAACGCGGATTCTGGCATCGGGGAAGCTGCCTTTCAATCTGTCCGCAATTCTGTACACGTATTCCACGTTATTGTAGAGATAGAACACCTGTCCGCCTCTGTGAAGCTCCCGTCTTATGGCGTCGTTCAGAATGTTTTCATCGTATTCGAGAACGTAGGACTGTACTCCCTGACGGCCTCCCGGCGCCTCGTCAAGGACGGACATATCGCGGATTCCTCCGATTGCCATACTGAGGGTTCTCGGAATGGGCGTCGCGCTTAAGGAAAGCACGTCAACGTCGGGACAAAGCTTCTTTATCTTTTCCTTCTGAGCCACGCCGAAGCGCTGCTCCTCGTCAACGATAAGAAGACCCAGATCCTTGAATTCGATAGCGCCTCCGAGAAGCTTGTGAGTGCCTATTATAATATCCACGTCGCCGCGGCGAAGCTTTCTTAAAATTCTGGACTGATTTGCGGGGGTAACGAATCTTGAAAGCATTTCAATATTAACCCCCGTTCCCGCAAAACGGGAAAGGGCAGTCTGGTAATGCTGCATACAGAGAATGGTAGTAGGAACTAAAATAGCCACCTGCTTATTGTTTGCCACCGCCTTCATAGCGGCACGCAGAGCCACCTCCGTCTTACCGTAGCCCACGTCGCCGCAGAGAACTCTGTCCATAGGATAGGGTCTTTCCATATCCGCTTTGATTTCGTCAATAGCCTCTCTTTGACAGTCCGTTTCGTCAAATTCAAAGGAGGAATCAAATTCACGCTCCAGTATGCCGTCGGGCATAAAGGCGAAGCCGTTTATCCTCTGACGTCTTGCGTAAAGGTCTATAAGCTCCCTTGCCATATCCTTGACGGCGGCCTTGGTCTTGGCGGTTGCGCGCTTCCATTCCGCGCCTCCCATTTTGGACAGCTTGACCTGTCCGTCCTCACCCTTGGCTCCAATATATTTTGATACCATATCAAGCTGGTCAACGGGTAAAAAGAGCTTATCCGTGCCTGCGTATTCAATAGTTACGTAATCGCGGTACGCTCCGAGAGTGTACATATTGCGAATACCCGTATATCTTCCTATACCGTAGGATGCGTGTACCACGTAATCCCCCTCGGTAAGGTCGGCGTAGGAGAGAATTTTCTCTCCCGCATTCTTCGCAAATTTCTTTGTTTTCCTTGTTTTGACAGTAAGCTTATCCGTCTTGGAGGAAAGCACCGCCAAGGCAAATTTAGATAAGGGAAGCTCGTAGCCCTCGGGGAAATAGTCGCAGATAGCGCATACAGCCCCCGACCTAAGGGAGTCACCCTCCTTGTAGGCGTAGGCGGGCACGGAATATTCGTTAAGAGTTTTGACAGCCCCCTTAAGCTCCGTTTCCGTACGGCATACGAGAACGCATTTGTATCCGTCGGATGCAAGGGACTTAAGCTCGTCAACGGCAAAGTTTACGGACCCGTCCCGCAAATCAAGCCCCTTTACCTTGAAATCAAACACGCCTCCGCACTTTCCCTTGTAGCTTATCTTATATTTATCAAGGAAAACCGTCTGGTTTTTTTCGCAGAAATTATCTATAAGAGAGGTATCTCCCATATAGAAGGCGTATTCCGACGAAATAAGCCCTGATTCGATAAGGGAAAGGGCGTTGTCCCTGGAAAGGTCATACGCGCCATCCGCCTTCTTGCGTATGGAGGCAAGGTCGGAGAATATGGCGCAGGGCGTATTTTCAAAGTAATCAAGCAGGCACTCTCGCTCCGGATATATAATTGAAATAAATTTATCAAAGAAGGAGGAGGAAATGCCGTTTGAAAGAGAAAATCTCTCTCTCATAAGCTCCGCCTTTGCGCTTTCGTTATGGCAATTGTCAAGGAGAGTGTCGATAATTTTCAAAATCTCATCCTTGTTCTTATGGCTTACTATAATTTCCTTCGACGGGGTTATGCTGAAGGAGTCAACGCTTTGAGTCATTCTCTGGGTAAGAGGGTCAAAAACCCCCATTCTGTCTATTTCGTCACCGAAAAGCTCTATACGTATGGGCAGATTTTCTCTTTTTTCCCCGTTTAAGGTGAAATCTCCGTTACCCGTTGGGAATATATCTATAATTCCTCCTCGCACCGCAAACTGTCCCGCGCTTTCCACAAGCTCGGTGAGCTGATAGCCCGTGTCAATAAGTCTGGAGGAAAGCTCCGTTATATCAATGAGGGAGCCTTTATCCACCTTGAAGGTACGCGATTTAAGATGCTCCCTCGGCATAGTGTATTGCAAAAGAGCGTCGGGAGTGGTAATTACCGCATCAAGGGAGGAATCGTCAACTCCGGAAAGCACCCGTAATCTTTCGTATTCAAGCTCTCTTGAGGATGTCATATCGTAGAAATTAAAATCCCTGTATGGATAAAAGGCGGTGTTAAGTCCGCTTTTTATAAGGAAATCGTTAAGTCTGCTCGCATCCCTTTGCTCCGCAACGAGAAGAAGCACGGTTTTTCCGTACTCCCTTTTTAAATGCTCCGTAAGGGAATACGAAAGAGCGTAAAATGCGCCTCCGCTTACTCCGTTTACGAGAATGGGAAGATTTTCCCCCTTAGCCTTAAGCTCCGAAAGGGAGGATACAAGCCCGCTATATTCCTTTGCTACCTTTATGGAATTCAGTAATATCTCTGTGTTCATAATTTACCGCCGTTTTTCAAAAATAAGACGCCAAAACCTCCGACTGTGGTCGGAGGAAATATGCAATATATATTGGTTACGGTTATAGTATATGAGATATAATAAAAAAATATTAAGTCATAAAACACTGGAGGGCCCATTTGTTAACTATATGATAAAATGCTTTTGTTAAAAAAAGTCACAATCCGTCGAAACGGAATATATAGGAGGAAACAATGAAAAAGCTTTTGACCTTAAAAAAGACTAAGGCATTCTGGCTTTATTTTGTATGTGCGGCTGTATTTATGCTTGCCGCTATCGTATTTGCCCCCGTATGGTCAGGCACAGACGTATTTTTCAAGAGCTGGGGCAGAAAGGTTATTGATATATTTATCGCCTTTCTCATAGTTCTTTATCTTTGCACATATCTTGTTAAGAAGGTTGCAAGAGGAGGTAACGGAGTAATAAGAATTCTTACAATTATAGAGTTTGTAGTGCTTTCCCTTATTGCTCTTGGCTGCATCTTTTCTCAGTTTGGCATCTTCAATATCGGTGAGCCCTGCCAGATTGCGGGACTTATTATGTGGTGCAGAGGAACTATAGAGGTATTCCGCGCATACTATTTCCGCGGCTCATCAACGGTTAAGTATCCCGTATGGCTGGTTGCGGTGGCCGTTGCCCTCGTTACCTTCGGTACTTATCTCTACGTTAAGCCTCTCTTTACGGCTCAGCATCTTCAGTGGGTTCTTGCAGCAATTATGCTTGCAATAATGGTATTCCTTATCTATGCGGGAATAGTAACCAAGCCCCAGTCAACAGGCAAAAAGAAGAAGGCTAAGGCAGAAGCCAAGGAAAACCAACAGTAAACAAAAGAGGCTGTCTTTTTAAGACAGCCTCTTTTTTTGGGGGGGTTAGTGAAATGAGTGTTGACCCAACCCCTTAAATTGTAAAACAATTTTAGGGAACCCTTTGGGAAGGAGTGAATTCGTACTCGTCGGCGTACTGGTGTACGGTAGACCCATTCCCCAAAAATCCTGACAGATTTT
>JAZQLK010000168.1:0-4036 GCA_045542635.1 Eubacteriales bacterium | reverse complement strand
GTAGGATGTCTTTTAACTCCCGCAAGGGACTGACCCTTTCTCGGTGAAAGAGCGCCGAGAGTAACACCCTGGTAGATCTTAACGTTTTTACCGATAACCGGGGTTTCACCGGTAACAACGCCGGTACCGTGGTCGATAAAGAAATATTCGCCTATAGTAGCGCCGGGGTTAATATCGATACCCGTCTTACCGTGAGCATGCTCCGTCATCATACGGGGAACGAAGGGTACTCCCGCCTTATAGAGCAAATTCGCCACGCGGTATACAAAGATTGCAAAAAATCCGGGATAGGAGAAAATGATCTCCTCTCTTGACTGCGCCGCAGGGTCACCCTCAAAGGTAGCCTGAGCGTCGGTTAACAAAATTCTGTGTATTTCAGGTAAATCGGAAACGAATTTTGATGCTATCTCCGATGCTTCGGAGGATACGTCCCTCTTTGCGTGGAAGGAAAGAGCGAGAGCGATCTGCTTTCTTATTCTGAAATAGATAGAGTTCATCAAGGGATGAGTGAAAAGCACGGGATCTCCCTTTGCATCCTCGGGAGCAAAGTACGCTGGAAACATAAGTCTTCTTATGTCGTTGAGCACGCCGATTATCTCGTCCCTTACGGGTAAGCCAAGCTCGGAATTAAACATGGTAATGTCCGCGCTATTATATGATTCAGCCATTTTGACAGCGACCTTTTCAATATTCTTCATAATATCACCTCGTATATATTCGCTTAATAAAATAATATCACACAGAAATAAAAATATCAAGATTATATAATAAAATAATAAAAAAGGATTGAAAAGCGTGTTTCTTACACCTTGACTTTACTATGCTATGATGTTAAAATAATGGTACTAAAGCTTTTCTTGGAGGAAAACGTATGCCGCTTTTGGTGCTTTTGTTCCTTTACGCTCTCGGAGCGATGCTTATTATTGAAATTCTGTATTTACATTTGAAAAGGCTACGGCTTATAACAAAGCTTAAGCGAGCCAGTCGTAAAAACGGGTATAAGGTAAAATTCAGACGCTTTCCTTTTCTTTCCGTGCTTTTCTTTAAGGGACGGCTTGATTTTACCGTTGAGTCCGATAAAAGAAAATTTGCGGTTATTATTTTAACGTCAAGATTTAAGGTTGGAAAATACGTTTTCTACAGCGACAGAATGGAGATATGGAAGCGTAGGAAGGTGCTTTTCCATAGGGTGTATTCGGGAAAAAACGGCGCCGGGGTCAGAGCCAAAGGCTTTGAGCTGTATGCCGATATGAAATACAAGGGTAAGATCAAGCTCCGCACAAACAAAATTGTGGAAAAATACCCCTTGCACGAGGGAATATGCTTAATAAACCCCGCCGTTAATACGGTGTGTATTTCCTACGGCACCGTTCACACGGAAATACACGACGGCGACAGACTCCATTCGGGCTTCAAGGCGTATGGGCTTTCCGGGTTTTTAAGACTTCTTTCCGCAGAGGATGAATGGTTCGGTATATAGAATCGAGACCTTACAGAAAAGGCATTTTCTATGCAAAATTACATAAAAACCCCCCGTTTTATCTGTTGAAACGGGGGTTTTTAATTTAAAATCCCCAAAGTAAAAACATCTGTGCTCAATGCAAAGAAAAAAATTGCTATATTATAAAAATTTTTCTTTACATTTAGTGATTTTTTTGGTATACTATGTATGTTAATAAAACTATTTGCCTGATTTGACTTTTCAGACAAATTCAAAGGAGTGTATATATTATGAGTCGTATGGTCGGCACAGTATCAAGAGGCATTCGTACCCCTATTATTAGAAACGGTGATGATATTGTAGAAATCGTTACAAATTCTGTTCTTGAGGCTTCCGCAGACGACGGATTTGCAATCCGTGACCGTGACATCGTTGCTATGACAGAGGCTATCGTTGCAAGAGCCCAGGGTAACTACGCAGGAGTTGACGATATAGCGGCTGACGTCCGTGCTAAGTTCGGTGGAGAAACCGTTGGAGTGATTTTCCCCATCCTCAGCCGTAACCGCTTTGCTATCTGTCTCCGCGGTATCGCAAAGGGTGTTAAGAAGGTCGTTCTTATGCTTTCTTATCCCTCCGACGAGGTTGGTAACCACCTTATCAGTCTTGATATGCTTGATGAAAAGGGTGTTAACCCCTACACAGATGTTCTTGATCTTAAGAAATACCGTGAGCTTTTCGGATATGAGAAGCATCCCTTCACAGGAGTTGACTACGTAGAATACTACGAGGGTCTTATCCGTGAGTGCGGCGCAGACGTTGAAATTATTTTTGCAAACGATCCCCGCGCAGTTCTTAAATATACTAAAAACGTTCTTAACTGTGACATTCACTCACGCTTCCGTACAAGAAGACTTCTTCGCAATGCAGGCGCAGAGATCGTATACGGTCTTGACGAGATCCTCAACGCGCCCGTAAACGGCAGCGGATATAATGCAGATTACGGTCTTCTCGGCTCCAATAAGGCTACCGAGGACCAGGTTAAGCTCTTCCCCCGTGACTGTCAGCCCGTTGTAGACGCTATCCAGAAGAAGCTCTTCGAAAAGACAGGTAAAAGGGTTGAGGTTATGGTTTACGGCGACGGCGCCTTCAAGGATCCTATCGGTAAGATCTGGGAGCTTGCAGACCCCGTTGTATCCCCCGCATACACCGCAGGACTTGAGGGTACACCTAACGAGCTTAAGCTTAAATACCTTGCAGACAATGAATTCGCAGGACTTTCCGGCGACGCTCTTAAGGAAGCAATTAAGGAAAAGATAGTTTCCAAGGATAACGACCTTGTTGGCAAGATGGCATCCGAGGGTACAACTCCCCGCCGTCTTACAGATCTTATCGGTTCTCTCTGCGACTTAACGTCAGGTTCAGGTGATAAGGGTACTCCCGTTGTATTTATTCAGGGCTATTTCGATAACTATACAACCGAGTAACAGACTTATACCAAGCTTAAATACGATATAATTAAAGAGAATTACGCGGTTGCGTAATTCTCTTTTTTGTTCCACTTGGCAATTTGTATGAATTGCACAAAAAACATTAAAAAAACACATTTTTTATGTTCAAAATCTTCAAAAAGGTCTTGCAAAGTCTTCTTATATATAGTATAATTTAAACAGGTGCTGTTTTATTAAGCAGTATACAAAGAAATATAGTTATACAAGGAGATCTTTTTATTATGGAAAAGGTTTATACGAAAAGTATTCGTAACGTAGCGCTCCTCGGACACAGCGGGGGCGGAAAAACATCACTTGCTGAGTCAATGCTTTATATTTCAAGACTTACGGACCGTCTTGGCAACGTAGCTGACGGAAACACCGTTTGTGACTATGACCCCGAAGAAATTAAGAGAGGTTACTCCGTTTCCGCGGCGTCCGCGCCTATGCTTTGGAACGGTACAAAGATAAATATTCTTGACACTCCCGGCTTCTTTGATTTTGAAGGCGAGGCGCGTCAGTGCGTAAGAGCAGCCGATGCCGCTATTATCGTTGTTGACGGTAAGGCAGGTATTCAGGTTGGTACAGAGATCGCTTGGGAGCTTGCATCTGAGGAAAAGATTCCGAAGGCATTCTTTATCAATAATTTCGATGATCCCGAAGCAAGATTCTATAAGGTATTCGGAGCGATCCGCGAAAAGTACGGTCTTACCGTATGTCCTATCCAGATTCCTATTATCGATGAGGGTAATGTAATCGGCTTTGCAAACCTTGTTGAAATGTGCGTTTACACCTTTGAAAGACAGACAGGTGAATATGCAAAGAGTAAGATTCCCGATAAGTTCAAGGACGTTTGCGACGAATATCATAATATGCTTCTTGAGGCTATCGCTCAGACATCCGATGAGCTTATGGATAAGTTCTTTAACGAGGAGCCCATCTCCCGTGATGAAGCTCTTGAGGCTATTCATAACGGTATTATTACCGGTGACATCGTTCCCGTATTCTGCGGCGCAGCTCTTAAGAACTGGGGTATCAAGACCTTCCTTGATACTATTGCTGAGTCTTTCCCCAGACCTACCGCACGTAAGGTAGAGCATCTTGTTGA
>JAZQLK010000167.1:0-4439 GCA_045542635.1 Eubacteriales bacterium | reverse complement strand
GGGGGCTTCTTGACTATTGCTTCGATGCGGGGGTTAAGGGGATTATGTGCTTCGGTATCGCAGTTACTCTGCGTAGCGGAAGCCGCGAGCATTTCTACTCTCAGCTTGACAAAAGCTTTCCCGGTCTTAAAAAGCGGTACGCAAGAAAATACGGCTACTCCTATGAGTGCTTAAGCGATAATAACGAAAGGCTTATGCGCATATTCCACGAGGAGTGCCAAAAAAGAGGAATTATGCACACTCCCGCCGAGATTTTCTCATATATGGAGAAATATGAGAGCAAGGAAGACGCTCTTTTGCAAATAAGTATGTTTTAAACTAAGGACTTAACAATGGACGTTAATATAAAAGAAAATAAAATGGGTACGATGCCCATAGGAAGCCTTCTTTTCAAGATGGCGATTCCGATGATAATATCGATGCTCGTCCAGGCGCTATACAATATTGTGGACAGCATTTTCGTTTCGGAAATAAGCGAGGACGCCTTAACGGCGGTTTCCCTCGCCTTTCCTTTGCAAACTCTTATGCTTGCCTTTGGTCTTGGCAGCTCCCTTGGTGTAAATACTCTCATATCCCGTTCCCTGGGGGCAAAGGACGGCGTATCCGCAAGGAAGGCGGCTAACTGCGGTATTTTTCTCGCCTTTATGAATTATATATTCTTTGCAACAGTCGGTCTTCTGCTTTCAAAACCGTTTTTTGCGGCGCAGACGGATTCCGAGACTATTATAAATATGGGGGTTTCCTACGCTACCGTATGTCTTGCAGGCTCCTTCGGCTTATTCCAGCAGCTCGCCTTTGAAAAGATACTTCAGTCAACGGCAAAAACAAGTCTTTCTATGATAACTCAGCTTGTAGGCGCAGTTACCAATATTATCCTTGACCCCGTGTTTATTTTCGGTTGGTTCGGTCTTCCCGAAATGGGGGTTACGGGAGCGGCTCTTGCAACGGTTATCGGTCAGTGTGTAGGCGCCTTGTGCGGTCTTATTTTCTGTATCAGGTACAACAAAGAGGTTCCCTTAAGCATAAAGGAAATAAAATTTGATAAAGGAATAGTTAAGGAAATATACAGAGTGGGGCTTCCCTCCATAGTGATGCAGTCCATCGGCTCCGTTATGACATTCGGTATGAACACTATTTTAATGGGACTTACCTCCACCGCCACTGCGGTATTCGGCGCTTATTTCAAGCTGCAGAGCTTTGTATTTATGCCAACCTTCGGACTTAATAACGCAATGGTTCCCATAATTTCCTACAACTACGGCGCAAAGCGCGGTGACAGAGTCAACAGAGCTATCAGGCTCACGGTTTGGGCGGCGGTTATTATAATGATTTTCGGTCTTCTCATATTCGAGCTGCTCCCCGCTCTGCTCCTTTCAATGTTCAATGCATCCGACAATATGCTGAGCATAGGAACGGTTGCCCTTCGCATTATTGCCACCCACTTTGTTCTTGCGGGCTTTAATGTTGTCGCAGGCTCGGTGTTCCAGGCAATCGGAAATCCCGTTCACAGTATGATAGTTTCCGTATGCCGTCAGCTTGTGGTTCTTTTGCCCGTTGCATTTCTTCTTTCCCTTTCGGGTAACGTAAACGCCGTATGGCTGTCCTTCCCCATTGCGGAGATTGTTTCCTTTGCGCTTTGTATATTTTACTTTGTAAGAACGCTAAAGCGCGCCAATTTGAAAATGGCGGAAAATGAAACAAAAGAAGAATTAACAGTGTAATTATAACACCTCATCCCTAAGCTCCGTTGACACCTTCCCCTCAAGGTGAAGGCTTATAATGAAAAACGGCTACCGTAATTTCGGTAGCCGTTTTCCATTACTAAAGAGAGATCTATAAAAAGTCAATTATCAAGATTAAAAGCAGGTTGCTGTAAGAAGCATTCCGCCGTCATAAGCGCATTCCTTATCCTTCTTGCTTTTTGCAGTAAATTTTTTAGAAAGCTTTGAAAGGATCTTATCAAGGTGGGATGAGCGCTTAACCGCCTTCTCGCTTTTCTCCTTAAGAAGCCATTCTACGTCATCGCAGAAGAATCGGAGGCAGATGCAGTTTTCGGGCATATCAGCGGGGATATCGGAGCAGGGGTCGGACGCTCTTTGGAACTCAAAGCGGAATGAACCTACCTTAAAGGAATTATCCTTAAGAGAAGAGCCAAATCCGTTTTTCATAAGCTGCTCAACGGAGATTTCAGGCTGATAAGGAGCGCTTTCGTAGCTTCCGTAAACGTAATAGTATCCGCTGGAGGGAGCTGTTTTTTTACTTGTCTTACCAAGACTTTCAATACATACGCACTTAGGGTCGATGCCAAGAGAATCAAAAAATTTCTTCTCCTCATATGAAAGACCGTCGCAATATGCCTGAAAGTTTCTTGAATACTGATCCACAGGCTTTTCAAAAGTGGAATAGTAAGCTCTTGTTTTTGTAACGTCTGCGTTTATTTTCCATTCACCGTACTGAATATACATCTTTATTCTCCTTATAATATGTCCTTAATAACTTTAATGGCTATACCCTGTATCGTAAGCTGCTTGGGGTAAAAATCCCGTCTTTCGCTATCAAATGCGGCGTTTTCCGCGTGGAGTCTGACTCTGCCGTTTTCCTTAAAATATCTTTTAAGAGTGCTTCCCTTTTCCGTAAGACACACGACCACCTTGCCCGAGGGAGCAGTATTTGCTTTCTTTATAAGCACCAGATCTCCCGAATCAATGCCGATATCTATCATCGAATCTCCCGATGCGCGCAGGAGATAGCACTCTCCCTTGCACCATTCGTCGGGGACGGCAACGTAGCCCTCCACGTATTCCTCCTCGTCCTCCTCGCTTCCGCAGGGGATGGCGCCGAGAACGGGTACGCGGCTAAATGACACCTTCATTTCGTCCTGTCCCTTTACGCTGAGAGTTCCCTTGCCTCGGTAAGAGATTATCCCTCTCTCCTTAAGGGTCATAAGATATCTGTACCCTACGGAATTTGTCATATCCATATAAGTAAGTATATCCTTGAACCTGGGGGACTCACCGTTATGCTCTACAATATATCTATTTATGAACTCCGCCATTTTATTCAGCTTTTCTTCATTTAACAGCTTCATTTCTGCTCCTTTTCAAAAAAGAACTTATAAAAGAACTTGAACTTCTTTTATTCCATTATATCAGTATATTCGACATTTGTCAATAGGTTTTTTATCGGTTTTTATCCCTCGGGGAGCAACTGTCCCAAAATCAACCCAGAAAACGCCAAAAAACCGCCGTTTTTACCGATTTTTCGCCATTTTACAAAACAAAAAAGATTTTATAATCACTCAAAAAACGCCTAAAATCTCCCGTTTTTTTATAAAGAAATAAAAGAAAAGGGAAGACTTCAAAAAGCTTTGAAATCTTCCTTTTTAGTTCTTTTATAGCTTATTTTTTGAATATTTTACGGTGCACTTTAATGAATCGCAACAAAAACAGCCCTCTGATTTTGTTGTCCTATGACAGGACAACATATGTACAACTGACAGTTGTAGCAATAAAGGTTAGATAAAAAAGCCGTCGCTTCTCTTTTGAGCTTTTATGTGGTATAATGTTTACGTAAGCTTACAAAACTATAAAATCCGATAATTAAAGGAGGCAAGATGAGATATGATAAATAAAATACACTTTGGAAAGCGGTTGGCTTCAGCAAGGAAATCTCTTGGAATAACCCAAACCGAATTGGCGGAACAGCTTTTTGTCACTCCCCAAGCTGTATCCAAATGGGAATGTGGCACAGCTTTGCCTGATATCGAAATATTACTTGAGCTATCTCACATCTTTAAAACTACGATAAATAATCTTTTAGAGGAAATAGATTTAGTATCAGAGCTTACCGGAAAAGCCTCAAGTAACGACGGTATTACCTACTTTGTTCCCGAGCAAGAAAGGTCCTATAATTTATCTTGGGCAGAGGACATTATAAATCACAAATGGGTAAAAAAGAATTGGTATGAGGCTCAAAATCCAAATGTCTTTATGGATAATGTAGGCAAGAAAATCGCCGACGAGGGAGGAATAATACTCGAAATAGGAGCGGGACCGGGCGGTGGATTTATGCCTTATATTTTGAAAAGCAATCCAAATTCAACTATTATTGTAAGCGATATTTCCCCTACCGTTGTGCGCGAGTGGAAAGCATTTCTTGACAAAACCCTTGATTCTCCGAATATATACTACGCCGCCTTTGATTTTTGTAATATGCCATTTGAGGACGGTTCAATAGACGTTATATCCGACGGAGGAGGAATAGGTAACGCCGAGGGAGATAAGGCTGCCGCCTTAAAGGAGGCGTATCGCGTGTTAAAGCCCGGCGGATTACTCGTAACCTCGACGGGATACGTAAACAAGGAAACTATTACCGATATTCCAAAATCAGCGCAGGATGTTTTAATACAAAAACGTCCTGATATATTTGAGGATTTATAT
>JAZQLK010000166.1:0-9083 GCA_045542635.1 Eubacteriales bacterium | reverse complement strand
CTCCATAAAGCCTATAAGGGTGTTCACAGGGCCTAAAAACAGGTTTACGGAGATAATAAACGCCGTGTAGTCGCCGAGCTCGATTGCTCCGTTATAGAGGAACAATCCTCCCGCAATCAGGATGATTACGTTGAATACGTTTGTTACAAGAGTGGTTGATGAGTGGAAGAGTCCCATCGCCTTATAGGATTTTTTTCTCGCATCTACAAAGGATATATTTCCCTTCTCGAACTTTTCGGACTCAATTTCCGCATTGGTAAACGCCTTGGTAACCCGAATACCCGATATGCTGCTTTCAAGAGCGCCGTTTATTTCCGCAACGGACTGTCTGCTTTCGGTAAATGCATCCCTCATTCGTTTGCGAAGAACTAAGGAAATAATAACGAGGACCGGCACGCAGGCAAAGATAATAAGAGTAAGCCAGATATTTATGGTACACAGATACACAAAGGCTGTAATTATTGAAATCGATGAAATAATAAGGTTCTCCGGTCCGTGGTGAGCAAGCTCGCTTACCTCCCACAAATCGTTTGTCATTCTCGACATTATTTTACCCGTTTCGTTTTCGTCATAAAAGCGGTACGGAAGCTTTTCCAGATGGTTAAACATATCGCTTCTCATATTCGCCTGCATTTTAACGCCTATTACGTGACCCTGATACTGTATAAAATAGTCAAGCAAGGACCTTATAACGTACAAAGCAAGTAAAAGAGAGCCAAAGAAAATAATATCTCTGTACTGCTTGTTCGGAATTAAATCGTTAAGCATCATCCTTGTGATGATAGGATAGAATATTCCCACGGATGCAACGGCAAGTGACGCCAGCATATCGAAAAAAAACATTACCCTGTGGGGTTTATAATAAGCCAAAAATCTTTTCAGCATTTCTTTTCTCCAATTAAATTATCCTTGATTTTTTCAACCTTTCAAAGCCAAAGGGAGAGCTACGCTCCCCCTTTAATCTATTTTGCAATAGCCCTTTTGATTTTTTCGGTACTGATCTCGGGGGTACGGGGTAAATATACCACGTCAACGTTTTCGTTTTCCAGATAATCAAATTTTCCTTCCCAATCATCGCCCATTACAAAGGTATCTATCTTGAATTCACGTATGTCGCTTATCTTCTGCTCCCAGCTTTCCTCGGGGATAACGAGGTCAACGAATCTCAAGGATTCAAGAAGCATTTTTCTCTGCTCGTAGCTGAAATAGCATTTTTTGTTTTTCTGCTTGGCGCTGAATTCATCGGTTGACAAAGCCACTATAAGATAGTCTCCGAGAGCTTTGGCTCTGCGCAGAAGGTTAATATGTCCGTAGTGTAAAAGGTCGAAGGAGCCGTAGGTAATGACTCTTGTCATTCCCTTTTTATTCCTGTTTCTTATCACAAGAGTTTCAAATACAATGTCGTCTGGTGACTTGTTAAGCTCAGATTTGTATTCCCTGCCCATAAGCTTCGCAAGAACGTCAATGGGCTTTACACCCTTGTTTATGATTTTATTTACACTTGATACAATGGGCATTTCCACATCGTATTTTTTAGCCAGCTTTATTGCGGCGGGAAGCGCGTTTACACCCTCTACTACCATTCCAACAGATTTTATAGCCTCATCGGGAGTATATCCCTTGCCGATAAGGCAGCCTGCTCTGTTATTACGGCTATGAACGCTTGTGGAGGTAACTACAATATCGCCTGTACCCGCAAGTCCCGCAAAGGTCTGCTCCGCGCAGCCCATAGCCATACCGAGTCTTGTAATTTCAGCAATACCTCTTGTAATAAGAGCGGCTCTTGTATTATCTCCAAAGCCAAGTCCGCTTGATATACCGCAGGCAAGAGCGATAATATTCTTTATAGCTCCGCAAATTTCAACACCGCAAACGTCGGGATTCGTATAAACTCTTACACAGGTTTTTCTGAAAAGAATCTCCACGTCCTCCGCCTTTTTCATTCTTTTGCAAGCGGAAACAATGGTGGTGGGCATTCCTCCCGCAACCTCCTCGGCGTGGGCGGGACCTGAAAACGCGACTATGTCATTATACCTGCTTCTGTCACCGTCGCTTAAAACATCCTTTACAACGTCGGTAAGAGTCATAAGGGTGCTGTCCTCTATGCCCTTTGAAGCAATTACAAGGGTCTGGCTTTCGGTCACGTAAGGCTTGATTTTTTCGGCAGTGCTTCGTATAAACACGGAGGGAACTACGAAAAAGATATAATCCATTCCTTCGCAGGTAAGTCTGATATCGGTTGTATACGACACTCCCTCGGGGATTTTTATCCCCGGAAGGTTTTTATGAAGGTGGGATCTGTTAAGCTCCTCAACCTCATTTTCAATAGGCGACCATACGGTAACTGTGTTACCGCCCTCGCAAAGAACCTTTGCAAGAGCGCTTCCCCATGTGCCTGCGCCTAAAATTCCAATTTTTTTCATTTATTCTCCTTTGACAATTCAAAGTGAATTAAGGTCTTTAGTCTAATTTTTCGATTACGTCTCTTACGATCCATTCAAGCTCTTCCCACTTACGCTCAATGTCCTTTGCAAGCTCAAGCTGGCAACGGGTACGGACAAGGTTGTGCTTGGGATATACGCACTTGAAATATTTATCGCCTGTAATGTAGTCGTCAAGGAATCTTGAGGCAAGCTCTATTGTAATTGAAAATGCGGCTTTTACAAGATTGCTGATTTCTATCTGCTCAAGAGATTTATAGGTAGCGCCTATAAAGCCCTTTGCAAAGGCGCGGAACTTACCAGTATCAAAGAACACCTTTGAAATATCAGGCTCATCCTCAACAGACGTATTTGCAATAAAGCGAACCGCATCGGCAAAATCGTACATTGACATACCGGGCATAATTGTATCAAGGTCAATTACTACGATGGGCTGCTTTGTCTTCTTGTTGAAAAGAACGTTATTGCACTTTGTATCGTTATGAGTTACTCGCTTGGGAATTTCTCCATTCGCGAACATAACGCTAAGCTCCGCAGCCTTTTCGCGAACGGAGGCTATGTAGTCAATTTCTGCCTGTACGCTTTCAACTCTTCCGCAAGGATCCTGCAGAACGTGGTCAAAAAGCGTATCAAGTCTTTTCTTCGTATTGTGGAAATCGGGAATAGTTTCATAAAGCTTGGAGCCGTCAAAATCGGAAAGCTGTGTCTGGAATTCGCCAAACGCCTTACCTGTTGCCTCGATTATCTTAAGGTCGTCGGTGTTGTCGAAGGTTACGGAATCCACGTAGTTTACAACGCGCCAGAATGCATCCTCCTCGCGGACATAATAATTAAATCCCTCGTCCGTATGGTGAAAATGCAAGGTTATCTGATCGGGATATTTTTCTCTGATAAAGGTTGTTACCCTGTCAATATTCTCCATTATCTCAACGGGATTCTTGAAGACGTGAGTGTTAACCTTCTGGAACAAATATGATTTGAGCTTTTTGTCCTCCTGCATATAGGTTACCTTATACGTGGAGTTAATATTACCCATAGTGATAGCCTTACAGGAATAAAGCTCCCCCGGTATTCTGAATTTATGTCCGATTTCTTTTAATATGTTATACATTTTTAGTCTTCCTTCTACCTATATTACCGTATTAGCCCCTGAAATACAAATCTCTTGTATAAACCTTATCAAATACATCCTCAAGCTCGGCGTTGTAACGGTTTGCGATAATAACGTCACATTCCTTTTTGAATTTTTCGATATCGTTTACAACAAGACTGCCAAAGAAGGTTTCTCCATCCTTAAGCGTAGGCTCATAGATAATAACCTGCGCGCCCTTTGCTTTAACTCTTTTCATTACTCCTTGAATAGAGCTTTGACGGAAATTATCGGAGTTAGACTTCATTGTAAGTCTGTATACACCCACCACAGCAGGCTTTTCCTTGCTCTTGCTATATTCGTTGTCCTCCTCGTAGCCGTAGTAGCCTGCTTTTTTAAGAACTCTGTCAGCAATAAAATCCTTACGGGTTCTGTTTGACTCTACTATAGCCTCAATAAGATTTTCGGGTACGTCTGCATAGTTGGCAAGAAGCTGCTTTGTATCTTTAGGTAAGCAGTATCCTCCGTAGCCGAAGGAAGGATTATTATAGTGGTTACCGATACGTGGGTCGAGGCATACACCGTTTATAATCTGCTGTGTATCAAGTCCCTTCATCTCCGCATAAGTATCAAGCTCGTTAAAATACGATACTCTTAATGCAAGGTAGGTGTTTGCAAAAAGCTTAACCGCTTCAGCCTCTGTAAATCCCATAATAAGCGTTTCCACGTTTTCCTTGATTGCACCCTCCTGTAAAAGACAAGCAAAGGTATTAGCGGCATTAACAAGCTTCTCGTTGCCCAGATCTGTTCCCACAACTATTCTTGAAGGGTACAAATTATCATAAAGAGCCTTACTTTCGCGTAAAAATTCAGGGCTGAAAATAATATTGTCACTACCCGTCTTCTCACGGATGCTCTTTGTGTATCCAACGGGAATGGTGGATTTAATAACCATTATAGCGTTGGGGTTAACCTTCATAACAAGAGATATTACCGCCTCAACCGCAGAGGTATCAAAAAAGTTTTTCTCACTGTCGTAATTGGTGGGAGCAGCAATAATTACAAATTCCGCATCCTTATACGCCTTTTCTGCATCAATCGTAGCTGTCAAATTTAACTTTCTTGTTGCAAAATATTCTTCTATTTCATTATCCTGAATAGGCGACACACGGTTATTTATCATTTCTACCTTGGCAGGAATGATATCCACCGCCGTAACCTCATGCTTTTGAGACAGGAGCACCGCCATGGAAAGTCCAACGTATCCTGTACCCGCAACCGCTATTTTCATAATCTTCTCCTTTTTGAATTTTAATAATCACAAATTATATAAATTCGCAATCCCAAACGTCAACGCCCGAGCCTGCAAAAATTTCAGAAAGTCTTTCTCGAAGCTGATCTCTCGTTACGCCCTTCTTCATAATAACCTGAAGGAAGCCTCCGCCTCCTGCTCCGCAAACCAGCTTGCCTGCGGTAAAGTCCTCAATGCTTGCAAAGATCTGATCGATCAAAGTGTTTGTAGAGCCCTTGTCCACCTTCTTTGAAAGCTCCCAATGGTAATTGAGAAGGTTGGCAAGCTCATCGATATTACCTCTTTCAAGCTCAAACTTCATAAGAGCCGCAACTCTTTGAATTTCATTTAACGCAAAGAGTGAATCAGGCTCGTTGCCCACGTATCTACCGACCACGTCGCGAAGAAGATTTCTTGCAAGACGGCGCTGACCCGTATAGATGAGGGCAAATCTTTCCTGAAGCTCTTTTTTAGCTTCCTCGGGAATCTCAACCTTGGAAACCTTTATTTTTTGAACAAGTCCCGGCATTGCGGTAATATACTTGATACCGCTTGTTACACCGCCAACCTGATCCTGCCATCCGCCGCCTGTAGACATTATCTGCTCCATAACGAGAACGTGCTGGTATAAATCATCCTCGGTATGGTCAATTCCCACAAACTCAAATATAGCCTTGACACAAGCCGCAGAGAGAATTGAGCTTGTACCGAGGCCGCTTCCCTTGGGTACGTTCGTAACCTCGGAGTTCATAATGAATCCGCCGCCTAATCTTGTAAGCACCTCATTAAGACTTCCTCCATTTTTCGGAATTATTCCGCAGGCAAGAAGCGCCGCCTTTTGCAATGCGAATGGGTCGTAAGGGTCCCCTGTTTTCTGAAGGGGTTCAATTGTATCGAATTCGCCGTGTACGTCCATATCACGGCTATCGAATACTATTTTATGCTCTGCTATTTTTTCAAGAGTAACCGAAACGGGCTTTTCTCCGTTAAGAAGAATAGCCGCGTTTAATACGGTTCCTCCCCTTTCGTTACAGTAAGGAGGAGTATCGGACCAGCCGCCGCCCCAGTTTACACGTAATGGAAGCTCGACTGTGTGCTTATCCGTTACAATTTTACATTTATCATTATACTGAAGTCTGTCAATGGAGCCCTGCATTATGGTATCGGAGATGGTCTTGAAGCATTTAGCCACAAGCTTCTCACCCTCTATGCCGCCAAGCGCTGTTCCAATGTAATAATAGAGGCGTACGGTTTCATCAAAGTCAGCCACCTCAAGGCGTTTTTCAAGCCACTTCTCCTGTATGGGGGTAAGCTTATCGGATCTTAAAACATCCTTTGCCTCCTTAGCCGGTCTGCCTGCCATAATGAGCTTGGCTATTCCATCCATACGAACAAGCTCCTGCATACGGTTATCCCACGCAATTATAGCGTAAGGGTCCGCATTGTTGAAGCCGGAGCAAAGTGACATACGCTTCGCTCTTCTCCAAGCGTTAACGTCACCTTTGCCCTGCGCCATATTATAGATATTAAGAGCCGCTCTTACAGCCTCCGTAATATTCTCACAAGCGGGATAAATATCGGCAGTCCAAAGGGTGCGTCCGTTATCCTGCCAAATTTCATTTTCATCTATATTATTCTTTTCAAGGAACTCGGAAAGTGGCTTTCCAAAAAGAACGCTTTCCTTGGGATTGTCCTTAATTCCGTATATACGTGCTACGAATTTTCCGTCCTTCTGCTTAAGTCCGTGAATAACAACGTCTGAGGGAACCGTTTCGTCGTGAATGTCAATGTATGATAGAACTACGTTATCTCCTATCACCGCGTTTCTGTGAACGTAGGATACCTCAAGATAACAGTTTTTGCCAATTTTCGCGGTGTTGGAAAGAACGCTGTTGTAGCCTGCCGTTTCCTTTGTAATACTACTGTTTACGTGCTTACTCCAGCCAAGCTCGCGATAGCTTTCAATACCTCCTGACATAAGCTTAAGTATTTCTCCCGTTGTGCCGAAATGAATAAATTTAGCGGGAGCCAAGCGCAAAAGCTTAAGTCTGAAGGGACGCAATACGTTCCATACGTCTGTACGCGCCTCTGTAAGCTCGGGACAGAATTCGCCTTCGGGCTTTTCGTTATAGAACTGTTCAAGAGTGGATTCCGTTGCCAAGGGATAAAGAAAATCTCCGTAGAGGGAAAGCCTTACCTTATCATTTACGTATTTGTCGTAATCCGCCTCCGTGGATATAAGGGAATACAGAGATTCAAGCATTTTAGAGGAGAAAATCACCGCACCCGTGTCGATATCTACACATCCGCGCTCATTTACGGCGCCGTACGCCTTTAAGGACTCTACGCTCTGCTTATGTAAAAATCTTGCTACCTTGCCGCCCTCCCCGTTTAAGAAAACGCCGTGATTCTTACCCGTTTCCACATCCTCCTTGAAGGATATAGCTGCCGCTCCCTCTCCGCTGTAATCAATCTGGAGAGGATTGAAAAGGAGCAAAACGTCGCCGGAAAGGAGAAGCATACCCTCTCTTATTCTTGAGGGAACGCTTGCCATAGCAATCATAAACTCATCAAAGAGTGTCGCTGCTCTTCCATTGGGAAGCTCGTGAGGTACGGGGGAGAAAAGCTTGCCAAGGGCTGAATACTGAGGCACACGCTTGGAGTCTCCGCCACTGTGGATAACGAGAATACGAAGATTGGAAAAATCCTGTCTTCCGGTATGCTCCGCTATATATTTAATTACGCCGAGAGTAGCGCCTCCGCTGCCGACTCTTTTGCCCTCCTTGTCGGGAATTACCGCAAAATGAGTGTTTCTCGGCAAAAATCCTGCCTTTCTTCTCTCCTCAATCTGCGCTTCGAAGCCCTGCGCCTGCTTATCGTTTGACGCAGTTAATATAACGTAATCCCACCTGGCAAAATTATCTCTTGTTAACGAGCGGCAATAATCGTCCCACGTATCCATATAGGATTGTGATAAGAACAGTGATGTGTAATTATTCATTTGCGTTTCCTTTCGCTACAGTTTCTCTGTCTGCGCTAATAATTTTGAATCCAAATATATATTTCCCCACCTTGGGAAGCTTCTTTAACTTATTTATTACGAAGTTAAGTACAACAATGCATATAAATGCAGTAATTGGCGATATTATAATTCCTAAAAGAGTTGTGTTGGAAACAAATATATTTCTTCCTATTATATTAACAACCTTAACCATTACACGTGCGAAAACGAACTCAACTACAAAGCCTTGGAATAAATATATCATAAGAGTGTTTTTTCCAACGGACACAAGATTTTTGTTAATAAACGCCAGCACCTTGTTTGAGGATAAGTAAAGAATATCAAATACTACGGACATAGTAACACAGCCTGTTGCGCCTATGAAAAATCTAAACAGAACGGCCATAAGTGTGGCTTTAAAATTGCCGCCAAGAAGATATGATCCTGTTGACCAAACCGTGTAATCCATGCTCCAGAAGCATATAAGAACAATGAAGCATGCTACTGATGCTGTTTTAATAATATTAACAGCCTTTTCTCCAATCTTTTCTTTAACAAAATCAATGAAAAATCCTAAAGCAAAGAACGGAAACATAAAAGCAATATTATACATATCTTCGGGGATAAATAAGCATCCAAGAGAAAGTATTATTGATACTGCGAATCTTATTTCCTGTTTTTTAAAAATTCCGCATACCGCAATCATCAGCACGGAGCAAATAAATGCAGACCATAAAAACCAGCTTGCCTGTGTCAAATACGTAAGATACCCTCTTATGCTAAAGCTTGCTTCGCTCACAACATATGAAACAAGCTCCCTTAATACGTAAAATATACTCAACCATATAGCCAATGGTATAAGTATGGTGGATACTTTATTAAGAGCATTTCTCCAAGGGATATATCTGTCAACAGATTTTGCCATAAAATATCCGCTAATAAGCATAAAAAACGGCATATCAAAGGCTCTTAAAAACGTATGAATATAAACCTCCGACGTATCTCCTGCCTTGAATGCTGTTATTAGATGTCCTATAACCACCCCAAGCATCAATATTCCCTTAAAATAATCTAATTTGTCATTTCTAACTTTGTTCATTTTTATATCCACCATCCATTCCTTTATTTATGGAATTGTTTTAAAGTTCAAGAATAATTTAATAATAGTTTTCCAAATTTACGGCATCTGCACCTAAATTAAAGATATAAAGCTTCAACTCGTTACCATTTGAAAAATCTATAAAATTGGCATAGCAGTAT
>JAZQLK010000165.1:0-8569 GCA_045542635.1 Eubacteriales bacterium | reverse complement strand
GGCTAACAACGCCGCATCCCAGGCATATTTCAAGTCCTTGGGCGAAATCTTCTCCGCAAAGGCTATTATCGAAAACGCTAACGTAGTTGAAATAAATCCCTTCTACGCAGGTGACGAGGGCTACGAGGAAAGAGAATTCATCAAGTACGTTAAGCCTATTCTTGTTACAAGCGATAAGGCTATTTTCAACGGAACAAAGGGCGTACACAACCTTATTACCGTAACCTCCGCTGAAAAGCCCGATACAAGCCTTAATACCGGCGTATCAAGAAGCAGCTATTCCTACTTTGTAATGTGTCCCAACGACGGCTTCACATCCAATGAAAGCCTTCAGGACGGCGCTAACGCTAACAAGGATATGATGCTTGCTCTCGTACATACCCTTTCATCAAGAGAGGATACACCCTCCCTCGTTGATATCGACTTCAAGACCTTTATCAACTATGATCTTGACATTACGCAGAAGCAGGCTACAACAATTACAATTCTCATCTCTACGATAATCCCTGTGGCAGCTATCGTATGCGGCGTAGTAATTATTCGCAGGAGAAAACTCAGATGACCAAAAACAAGATTATACTCATTTCATTGGCGGTGCTTCTTGTCGCTCTTATAGTAGTATATTTTGTTGTTATAGCTCCCCTTCTTAACACAGAGATAGAAGTACCCGAGCCCCAGGACGGAGAGGGACTTTACAACAACACCTTAACTATATTCGAGCCCATTGAGGAGAAGAACCTTGTATCCATCAAGGTAAAGAACACAAAGGATGAATACACCTTCAAAAACGTATCCGAGGGTAACGGAAAATATACCACCGTTATCAAGGGCTTTGAAAAGCTTATTTATGACGATACCTATTTTACGGTATTGAAATCCTACGCTCTTACGCCTATCACCGTTGGCAGCCAGGTGTTCAGAAATTGCTCTGTCGAGCAGATGAAGGAATACGGTGTAACCGCAGATACCTGTGTTGCGACCCTTACGGTTGAATATAAGGATGCAAACGGGGAGATCAAGACCCATATCTTGAGAATAGGCTATGAGGCGTTTACCGCTAATCCAACTTATTACGTATCCATTGACGGAAGAAACCACGTTTACAGATTTTCAGGCACAGCAGCCGTAGCTACGGAGCTTGCTCTTGCGGATTTTGTATCTCCCGTTATATTCAGCGGCTATAAGGATGCTTCCTCCGCCGCTATGGATATAAAGACCTTCAGTATTTCCAAGGGTACTATCTCCGATTTCCTTCCTTACGTTGTTGTTACAAACAAGCGTATCGCTGACGTTTACGAGGAGAATGGAGAGCCGACCGTTTATTACAGCATTGACTCCACCTTCCATATTATGGACGGAAGCAAGATCGTAAAAAGCACTTCTGCAGACTACGATTATGCCCTTAATTCAATGGCGCTCTTCTACACAAACCTTCTCGGCGACAAATGCATCGCTATAAATCCCAGTGACGCAATGCTGGACGAATACGGACTTGGCAAAACAGACGTTGTTTATATCGTAAACGCTCAGAGACAGCCTCTTACAGAGGAGGATATTCAGGCGGGAGTAGAGTATACCGAGCTTCCCACCTTTATGATCAGCTCCGCAATTTACGATGAGGAGGAAAAGGCAAGCTTCTACTACACCGTTGCTTACCAGGGTGATATTCCCCTTCTTGTAAGAATTCCCGAATCCGCCCTTGTACCTCAGAACCAGTTCAAGGATACGGAATCTGTAGTATTCAACGAAGCTAAGCTTCTTAACTGGGCTGCGACAAACACTCTCGGCGCAGGCATCAAGGAGGCTCTTGACGGTAGCATCGGCGCAAAATACGTTGGTATCAAGTCCCTTACCGTTAAGGTTCCCACCACCGTATATCAGTTCGGCGAGGAGACCTTCCTTATCAGCTTCGTATACGACGAGGAGCAGCAGACAAATATCCTTAAGGTAAGAACAAAGAGCGGAAGATACGAGGATCTTGGCGACGAAAAAATCAAGCCCTTCAATCAGTTCTACGCAACTCTCATTTCACACCCCTTGGCATCAAGATTCAATAATTTCGAGGATAGCGTAATTGATGAAATTCTCGCTAACCCCGCAAACAATCTCTACACTCTTGAGGCAGTTCTCAACCCTGCAGAGGGAGAGACCGTATCCAAGGTACAGAGATTTGAATATTACAAGATCAACGCAAGCACCGTTACAAGCTCCGAATACGTAATTATCCACGTTGTTGAGGGCTATTACGACGGTAACGGCAATTTCGTTGAAGAAAGCGAAAAGACAGTATTTGACACAACCAAGAACCAGATTACCGACTATATCTATAAGGACTTCGTAGCTCTTATGGAGGGCAAGCTGGAAACTATTCAGTAATCCCACTTTATTATGAAAAGGAGAAAATAAAATGGAATATAAGTACGGTTATTTCAACGAAGCGGGCGACGAATTTGTAATCACCTCCCCCGCAACGCCCCGTCCCTTCGACAACTTTCTTTTCAACGATGCCTGCTATGCAAACGTGCATCAGACGGGTATCGGATGCTTTGACTATCAGATAGACGGTAAAGAGGGTATCCAGCTTTATACAGGCGTTGGCCGTATTTGCGACTACGACGTATTCGGCAAGGACCATCTTTACAACCGTCTCGTTTACGTAAGAGATAACGAAACAGGCGAGTTCTGGACTCTCAACTGGGAGCCCGTATGCCATCCCTACCAATCCTACAAGTGCGTACAGGGTATGGGCTATACGGAAATAGAGAACAAGACCTGCGATACAGTATCCAAAATGAGAATCTTCGTTCCCGTAGGCAAGGATGCCTGCGAGATCTGGAAGCTCTCCTTCAAGAATGACGGAGCAAAGAAGCGCTCCTACTCCGTATTTACCTACAGCCAGATCCAGTTCAAGTTCAAGTGGGGCTTCGACAGCTACGGTGACACCTTCTACAGAGCGACACGCTTTGACGAAAAGGAAAACACCTTCTATATGACAAAGCACCCCTTCATCAAGCCTCATAACTATCTTACCGCCTTTATGATCGCGGATCAGAAGATCGTAGGCTCCGACGGATGCCAGAACGTATTCGTTGGCGATTACGGCACCCTCTCCGCTCCCCAGGTAGTAAGAGAGGGCAAGGCGAGAAACTCCATCGGCTCCGCTAATGCGACAATCTGCTCAATGCAGTTCGACCTTGAGCTTAACGCAGGCGAGGAGCAGGATATCAGCCTCGTTCTCGGTATCGGTGAATGTGAAGCGGATTCCAAGTATTATAAGGATAAATACCTTAAGGATCAGGACAAGTATTTCGACGAGGTTAAGTCCTACTATAAGGCGCTTTACACACAGAACCACATCACAACAGAGGATAATCATCTTGACCGTCTTATCAACTTCTGGGGCAAGCACGCTACAAACTTCGGCGCTACCTGGTGCCGTTGGGGCTATAACGGCTACCGCGACATCGTTCAGCACGGCTTCGGCGTAGTTGCCTTCAAGACTGACAGAACAAGAGAGATCCTTAAGGAAGCGGTTGCTAATCAGTATTCAAGCGGTATGGCTGTTCGCGGCTGGAACCCCGTTGATACAAAGGCATACTCCGACTCCGCCCTCTGGCTTGAATTTACACTTACCGCATATCTCCGTGAAACAGGTGATATCGACTTCTTAAACGAGGTAGTTCCCTTCAGAGATGAGGGAGAGGCTACTATCCTCGGTCATATGGACAGAGCCCTCAACTTCCTTGAGAGCAACAAGGGCGAGCACGACCTCCTTCTTATCAAGTTCGGCGACTGGAACGACTCCCTTACCGGCGTAGGTAAGGAGGGTAAGGGCGAGAGCGTATGGCTTTCCATCGCTTATGCGCAGGCGCTTCTTGAAATGGCAGAGCTTGCTAAGTTTATGAAGGACGAAAGCAAGGAAAAGGACTACCTTGCAAGACGCGAGGCTATCGTTAACGCTATTAACGCAAACGCTTGGGACGGAGAATGGTACCGCCGCTGCTATACAGACGCGGGCAAGCCTCTCGGCTCCAACGAAAACAAGTACGCTAAGATGTTTATGGAGCCTCAGTGCTGGTCACTTATCTCCGGTGTTGCAAGCGAGGAAAGAGCTAATACTCTTATCAAGGCTATGGATGAGCATATGGCAACCCCCGTTGGTTATATGCTTCTTACTCCCTCCTATAAGGAATTCGACTCCACAATAGGTAGAATTTCCTCTATGGAGCCCGGTATCTGTGAAAACGGTACTATCTACTCCCATACAAATATCTGGATGATCCTCGGTCTTCTTAAGTACGGCAAGGCTGACCTTGCATACGATCTCTTCAAGAAGATCGCTCCCGGTTATATCGAGGGCGACAATGCGGAGATCAAGAACAAGTGCTTACCCTTTATGTTTGCTAACTGCTACCTTGGCCCCGAGCATAAGAACAGCGCGTTCCAGATGGAATACAGCTGGATCACAGGCTCCGTTGCTTGGTACACAAACACAATGGAAACCTATATGATGGGTATCCGTCCTACATACGAGGGACTTGTGGTTGATCCTCACCTCCCCTTTGCAAAGGGTACTATGAAGCGTAGCTTCCGCGGCGCAACGTATAACTTTACAATCGAAAACCCCGACGTTAAGTACAAGGATATGAAGGTATCCGTAGTAGTTGACGGCAAGGCTATCGACGGCAACGTGATCCCCGCCTTCGCAGACGGAGAGCATAACGTAACCGTTACGATCAGATAATCAAATAATTAAAACCGCGTTTCATTGCGAAACGCGGTTTTATTTTTTGCTTATAACGGCTACGGACGAAATTTTTGCTGATGCAAAATCGAAATTTCTACGCTGTGAAATTCACTCCGTGAGTGAAATTTTACCTCCGGTAAAGTGCAATAAAAATAAGAAATTTCATCCTGTTGTCCTGTCATAGGACAACTTTAACTACCGCAATATATCACGTTGTCCTGTCATAGGACAACATTAACCGCTGCATTATATCGCATTGTCCTGTCATAGGACAACTCGGTAAAGGATGCTGTCTAAGCCTCTCACCTTGGGAGAGATGGCTGCAAAGCAGACGGAGAGCGTGCAGTTAGGCTTCTCCTGTGGGAGAAGGGGGACCATCGGAGATGGTGGATGAGGAGTTAGATTGGCTTCGGAACACCTCATCCGCCTCGATACACTCGGCACCTTCCCCCGTTGGGGAAGGCAAGGAGCGTAACTAACTTACCAATTACAGAGGGATTGATTAATCAGAGTGTTGTCCTATGATAGGACAACGGCTATCCAAAAGCGACACAGGATGTGTCCAAGCTATATATTGACATTTTTTTATCATATGATATAATGAAGTAAAGGAGAGGTGATGAGAATGGCAAAAAGAGTTCTTATTGAAATATTAAAGCTTACACTGGTAACGATTCTGACTCTTGTGATAATGGTATGTATAGTCAGCTTCTTGCAGGATGACGGTATAGGCGGTACAGCCGCAGAGCCCTTGCTTATGATATTGTGGGAGCTGATTTACGTTTTTTGCTATGTTATAATTTTCAAAAAATCGCTTTACAACAATTTCCAAAATTATAGCGAAAAACCTCAGTTTGATGCAAAAAGGAAGCTAAAAGAGCATTTTAACTCTATCGGCAAGATTCACTTGATTCTTTTTGCTGTCATTGCAGCAATCTCTTACCTAGGGGCTTTTATAAAAATCGGTGATATTAATTATTTCGGAACAGTAGCCACTATGGTTTTACCTATTGCGGGGATTTTTGGTAGAAAAGGCTTTTCTGTGGGAATGTTAGGTCTTTTGTGTCACGTGATACTGATCCCCCCATCAATGCTTCTTGCACAATATATTCATCACAAAAGAATGATAAAAAAGTCGCTTGAATAAGCGACTTTTTTAATTTAATATATGTAAGTTCCCTTGGTAACCTTATGCTTCTTGCCATCAATTATAATTGTGGCGGGGACGGGAGTGGTTATTTCATAACGCACCTTACCCTCGAAATGGTACCATTTTGATAAAATAGTGCCGTGACGTGTTTCGATTTTTGCGCCTAAGCTGTCAAGCTTGTCTGTGGGAATGGGAGAAATAAGAACCTCCTCAAAGCCGGGCTTATCCTCAACGGTGTGAATACCGCAGGCTTCAATATATACCCAATCGGCAACGCTTCCGTAGGCGTAATGGTTAAAGGAGTTCATATCCCGTGACCAAAACTCGCCCCTTTCGTTCTTTCCGTCCCAATGCTCCCACATAGTGGTAGCTCCCTGCTTAACGGAGTATAGCCAGGAGGGAAACTGCTCCTGAAGAAGCAGATCGTAGGCAACATCGGCATAGCCGTTTTGGGACAAAGCGTGGAGAAGATAAGGAGTACCGACAAAGCCCGTTTTAAGCTTATTGCCGTTTTCTCTTATCATAGAAGCAAGCTGAGAGGCAACGGATTTTTTATCCTCCGCAATATCAAAGTACAGAGCGAGAGCGCACTCTGTCTGAGTCTTGTATTCCTTGAAGGTGTTTCTAATCTTTTCAACTATTTTTTTGTGGAGATTTTCGTATTTATCCACACGTCTGCCGAGAATTTTACCTGTCTTTACAACCAAAAGGACGGAGTGAGCGTAAAATACGGAGGCAATAAAGTCCTCGTTTGATGAGCCGCGATAGCTGCCTGCAGGGGCGTCAAGACCCAGCCAGTCGCCAAATTGATTGCATCCTGCCCAAAGATATTTCGTCTTTGTGTATGTGCCTATGTAGTCCACGTATTTCTTCATTGAAGCAAATTGGTTTTTAAGAAAATCCACGTTACCGTAGGTAAGATACATCTGATACGGAATTATGGTGGAGGCATCTCCCCATACGGCTCCGCTGTTTTCATCGGTTGACCAATCCCAACAGATGGTTTGAGGAATAATATTGGGTATATTACCGCCCTTGCCCTGGTCAAGCTTAAGATCGGTAAGCCACTTTACGAAAAATTGCTCCACATCATAGTTATATGACGCGGTTCTTGAAAATACGGTGGCATCTCCCGTCCAGCCCTGGCGCTCGTCACGTTGAGGACAGTCCGTAGGAACGTCAAGGAAATTACCCTTTTGACCCCAGATTATATTGGAGAAAAGCTGATTAAGTAATGGGCTTGAGCTTTCAAGATAACCTGTTCTTTTAATATCGGAATGGAGAACTATGGCTTTTATATGGCTTTCGTTGATCTTAACGGGGAAGCTCTCGATTCTCATATAACGGAAGCCCCAGAAGGCAAGACGGGGCTTGTATACGTTATGGCCCTCGTGGCAAGTATACTCAAAGCGAGCCTTGGCGTCGCGGTAGTTGTCATTGTAGAAATTACCGTCCTTGTCAAGCTCCTCGCATACGGAGAAGGCTACTATGTCCCCCTTGTTAGCGTATACGTCGATTTCAAAATATCCCGTCATATTCTGACCGAAATCAACAAGCGTATCGCCGTTTGTGGCAGTAAAAATGCGTAACGGTCTTAAAATTTCCTGCTCCTTTACGTAAACTCCCTGTTGCTTAACTACGGAAACTACGAGGGGAATTTCGTAAATTACGGCGTTTACGGGGACGTCGGTATAATTTGCATCTACGGTCTCTCCGTCGTAAAGCTCCGCATAGCGGATAATATCACGGCTCACAAGCCAGCTGTCATCTGTTACGATAGCTTCCTTCGTTCCATCTGCATAGATAATATCAATTTGAGCCATAAGGGACTTTTTCTTTTCGGGCCCGCCCTCATCGGTGCCGAAATTTATCTTGCCCTTGTACCAGCCCTCCGCTACCGTTACGGAAAGGAGGGACCCCGTGTTTATTAAAGAGGTAATATCGTAGGTCTGATACTGAACTCGTCTGCGGGAGGTAAAGCCCGGCGCTAATATGAAATCTCCCACACGTACCCCGTCGATTTCAGCGTAATACACGCCAAGAGAGGTTATATTAAGAGTCGCTTTTTTGATTTTTTTACCGAAATCAAGGCTTTTTTGAAAGCGCACAGGCTCATAAAGCTTGTTTTCGGGATGTATGATCCATTTTGCGTTACTGAACATTAGAGTGTCGCCCCCGATTCTTTGAATTTTTCAATATAGGTTTCAAGAAGCTCCTTAGCTCCCGTTAAAAGGTGATCTCCCGATTTTGTCATTAAGCATATGAAGGGATTTTTGCCAACGCCCATTATTTTGATTTTGGCTGCGTCCACCTTGGACATAAGATATAAAACCCCCATATCTATCTTTTCGGGATAGAAGCGTATCTGGTCACGCATCTGCTCAACTCTTTTGATTTTCGCCCGTGAAGCGTAGGATTTTACAAGTGCAACGTGAATAAGAGTCATTGCGCATTTCGGTATCTTACCGAAGCGGTCTGTAAGCTCCTCCACAATATCCCTGTAATCCTCGTCATTTTCAATATGAGCGATCTTTTTGTATATCTCCATTCGCTGACCCGATGCTCGGATATAGCTTTCGGGTAAATAGGCGTCGGAGGAAAGAGAAATAACGGATTCGAATTTTTCAGGTATCCTTTCTCCCTTTTCCTCAAGGACCGCCTCGTTAAGAAGC
>JAZQLK010000164.1:0-12701 GCA_045542635.1 Eubacteriales bacterium | reverse complement strand
TAGATTGTAGCTTATAGCAATGAGCAAGTGCCTTGCTTTCAATAGTTTTTAAATTTGGAGGCAAAATTACAGAGGTTAAATTATCGCAGCTTGCAGCAAAGTTGTTCTTTAAATAAGTTAAGCTTGTGCAACCACTAAGGTCAAGAGTTGTAATTGAGTCGTTATTTGTGAATGGTCCACCATATCCACCACCAGCAGCAGTCAAGTTTGAGCACTTAGAAAGGTCATAGCTATTAAAGCCTGCCTTTTCGAATGAATATTCTTGAATTGTTTCAAGGGTTGATGGGAAAACAACCTTGCCTGTAAGCAATTTGCAGCTTTGGAATGCGTGTCCTCCAATCTCGGTCATGCCTTCTACTAAAACAAGCTCATTAGTTGCTACCATATTCTCACAGTATGCAAATGAACTTCCTGCCAGCTTTTTAAATTTTGGGAACGTTATTTCTGTAAGACTTGTACAGCTTGAGAAGTTACCCTTTCTGATTTCTACAACACAGTTAGGATTAAAGGTGATTTTCTTAACTGAGCATCCTGAGAAAATACCGTCTCCACTAATGAAGAAGGTGTCTGTTGCCGCAAAGGTAATTGAGTTAAGGTTAGCAGCTTTATTAAAAAGATTGTTAGCCTCAAGTCCTTCAATTTCATCTGGGAAGGTTACGTCAGTTACACTATCCTTTGTGTAACCATCGTTAAAGCCAGTTATTTGATTACTGCTGATTTTAAATACGGTTGCAAGGTCGGCTGTTGTGCCATCTGTCAAGGTTACCTCATTTGCAGCACTAACAGTTAACGCAAAAAGGCACGCCATAATAACAATAAACAAAACGGTTAATAGCTTCTTTTTCATATTCTCACTCCTTAAAGCATGTTTTAAACTATATAATTAATTCTATTATACAATAATATATAATGTTTTTCAAGAACTATTTTAAAATTCAAGTTGAATATTAAAATAGTGTATGATATAATTAAGTAAATATTTTATGGCATATAAGGAGATTTTATGTACTCATTTGACAGACTTCATTACAGCATAAGAGGCTCTTACCACGTATGGGATGCCAAGGATAAGGGAACCCTTAAGCTTGCTCCTATTCACGGTCACGGAATGGATGTTTTTAACGGTATGTTAAGCATTAGCTACGGCAGGGGCGCAAAGCTCTCCTTTACCCCTCGCGAGATCACCGCTAAATTCGAGGGCGGCGAGCAGAACATCACTCTTTTCGGAACGGACGGAACATTTATTAAGGGTAAAGGAAGAGATATTCTCGTTGAGTTTGCAAAAAAGGAAACCAAATTTGACTATCAGATAATTCAGAACGATATTATTGAGATTTGCGATTTCACTAACAACTTAAGCGTATTCTTCGTCCCCATAAAGGGCTCCCTCAAGCTTGAAAAGGAGCGTATCCCCGGAAAGATCGCAGCTGAATTTACTAACGTACGCGTATTTCCCGACGGAAACGGCGAATACGAATTCTCCATTGAAACAAGCTTTCTTGATAAGGGCGCAACAGGCGCTTGCGGTATGAGATACGACTATTACGCTGATTTAGCGGAAAAGGACTATCTTGCTTGGGAGAAGAAATTCAACTGCAAGAATAAATACGAAAAGGAATGCGCTTACATTATGTGGGCCAACACCCTTTCACGCTTTGGCAATTTCGTAACCGACGCCATCGTAATGAGCAAGGCGGGAATGAGTAACGTATGGAGCTGGGATAACGCCTTCAACGCTCTCGGTCTTGCAGACGTTGACTACCGCTTGGCTATGGACCAGTTTATGATAATGTATAAGCACATTAACCGTGTAGGCAGAGTTCCCGACGCTATTTCCGAGAGTCATAAGATCTGGAACTTCGTTAAGCCTCCCGTACAGGGCTGGATGTACAAGCAGATGATCAAGAGAAATCCCGAATTTGCAACTCCCCACGCTCTTGAAGAGGTTTATTTCGATATGAAGCGTAATACCGACTGGTGGCTCAACCTCCGTGGCGACGTTCCCTCCTACTATCACGGTAACGACTCCGGACAGGATAACTCCACCTGCTTTGACAAGAGCGAGCATATTGAAACCGCAGAGCTTATCGCATTTCTTGCGGTACAGTGTAAATTCCTCTCCGAGGCGGCTGAAATTCTCTCCTTCCCCACCGATAAAAAGGTATACGCAGGTCTTGCCAAGGAGCTTGCCGAAAAGGCAGCTAAGGATTACTGGGACGGAGAAAAGTTATTTACCCGTCTTGCGGAAACAGGTGAGGCTTACTACTGTAAGGCTCTTATGCCCCTCCGCGTAATCGTGCTTGAGGATATGCTTCCCAAGGAAATTCAGGAATACATAGTTAAGGAAATCAAGGAGCATCACCTCTGCAAGGGCGGTATCGCAAGTGAGGCTATAGATAGCCAGTGGTTTATAGAGGACGGCTATTGGAGAGGCGCCGTATGGGCTCCCGACGTTGTAATGTTCGTTTACGCCCTCCGCAGCCTCGGTTACACAGAGCTTGCCGACGAAATAGCAAATAACTATAAATCCTCCGTATGTAAATACGGCTTTAACGAAAATACAAGCGCAATCACAGGTAAGGGACTCCGCGCAAAGGGCTACTCCTGGGCAGCCAATGCTTATCAGGTGCTTTAACCTATCGCAAAACTCAAAAAGAGGCTGTCGCATAGCGTAGTGCCCTTAAGGACACTACGCATCGATATAAATCCCTAACGGAATTTTCGATATGTTGCTACCGCAACTCGATATGCTGCGCTCGATATGTTTGCTACGCAAACGATGGATTTATATCATATCGAAACCGACTGCAAGGGCGGTTATATCGAATTTGCCATAAGGCAAATATATCGAGCCGAGCTAAACGAAGCATATCGACAAATAGCATCTGTGGGCACAGATGCAGTGCTTGTCAGAAAAAGAGGACATAGAACGTAAAAACGCTCTATGTCCTCTTCCTGTCGGTAGGTATCGTATTCTAATGAATATAAAACTGTCCTTTAGAGTGAAGCCCTATTGACAGCCTCTTTTTATGTTTTTTCGGAATACACAAATTTACAGGAATCTTCTCCGCAATAATGTCTTATTGCTGTTAATAATATGTACTGGAAATTTTTATTTTCATAATAGTCGGAGAGAAAGAACGTAGTTTTATTGTAAAACCCCTGCTCCGTTTCGGTTAAGGCGCTTACATATTTCTTAAGCTCGTTTATATTTAGGCTACTATCCATTGAAAAATAAAAGGTATTCTTTTTAGTCGTTGTTTCTTCCCTGTTTCCTATTTGCAATGATTCACCCAAATCGCGACAACCTATACCCTCTAAAAATCCGCATCCTTCAAGCTCACTATAGTGAAAGATTTCTGTTTTACGGCGATATTTTATGCGAATCTCCTCGGTATCAAAGGTGATTTCAAATCTGTATGCACAAGCAAAATTGAAAGCAGCAACAATTTCCATTATCAGAAATATGGGAATAAATATAAACGGAATCTCTATGTCTGCTTTACCCACACATGCCAAATAGATAAAAAATCCGGAACAAATAACGCAAAAAAGACTAAAAATCGTAAACAGTATAATTTTTGACGTTAAATTCTTTTTACTGCATTTTATTTTTTCAAGAATTCCATATTGGTTATATTCGTATCTGTACACGCTATCACCTCCGTTATTTTGATTTTAACAGATGGCCTTAAATTTGTCAATTCAAAATCAAATATTACCAATTATAATTTCGAATATAAAAAACATAATAATTACAGAGCGACGGCGAAAGCTTGTAATACTGTTCTGTTGACTGGGCGGTTTTACAAAAATCGCCCTTGCTCGATAATATAGATACTAATGAACAGGAGTTTACAAAATGGCAAGTAACAAGATTACTGTACCTGAAGCTAAGTCTGCAATGGATAAGTTCAAGATGCAGGCAGCAAGCGAAGTGGGCGTAACTCTTAACCAGAACGGTTACAACGGCGATCTTACTTCCCGTCAGGCCGGCTCTATCGGCGGTCAGATGGTTAAGAAGATGATCGAGTCCTACGAAAATTCCATTAAGAATTCTTAACTCTTTTTGAATTCAAAAAACAGACTGCTTCGGCAGTCTGTTTTTCTTTAAAATCATATACGTACTGTGATTTTGATTACATTTCAGGCTCGTATTTGATTATAGCCCTTATTTTCTCTATATCGAATTTCGGCTTTCTTTCATAGGTGTAAAGACCGTTTACCTCCTGCTCTATATCGTAAAGCTGTGTGTAGCAGAGACCGCAGATATAGGGGCTTTTTATAAGCGCTTTTGTAAGATATTCGAATCTTTCAAGGAACTCCTCCTCAGTCTTGGGGCCGTTGCCGTAGCCCCAACCGCCGTCTACTCCGTCTGTGTCCCCGCGGGTGCCGCCGTATTCGCTTAAATAAATGGGTAGGTGCGCCCACTCAAGTGAATTCTGATATTTGGAAACGCCGCTGTGCCAAGGATGTAAATCGTAATTTTTCAACATTTCCTCCTTGGTGGGGGCAAGATATATCTTCTCAAAGTCTTCCCTTGTCTGGATATAATCGTGAAGGTCGTAAATGTCGGAAACTACCTGATAATTGCCGCTTGTACCGATACAGGGTCTTGTGCTATCCATAGCCTTTGTTGTGTAATACATAGTTCTTATGAAATCATCATTCTGATGTCTGTATTCCCAATCCCAGGTTTCGTTTAAGGGACACCAGCCGATAATGGATGGGTGGTTAAAATCCCTCTGCACCTCTCTTTGCCATTCAAGTAAAAACGGGGTAAGCTGATTCATATCCGAATAATCAAGATGGGCGTTAGCGCTCTCTCCAAACACAAGGTAGCCAAGTCTGTCGCAATGATATAAGAATCTCGGCTCAAAAACCTTCTGATGGAGTCTTGCTCCGTTAAAGCCCGTATCAAGGGACAAAAGAATATCTCTTTCAAGCTCGTTATCATCCTTCGCCGTATAGATTCCTTCCTTATAGTATCCCTGGTCAAGTACTGTGCGAAGGAACAAATGCTTACCGTTTAAAACATATCCGTTTTTATCAAAACCCGTGGTACGTATACCAAAATAGCTCTTGACCTTATCCTTTCCGTAGGAAAGCATAACGTCGTAAAGTCTGCCGCAGCCCGCCTCCCAAAGGTAAATTTCATTTAAGGGAACAGTTACGGTATTTACGCCGTTTTTAAGGGAAATATCCACACTTCCCTGCACTTTTCCTTCGTAAGAGCTTACTACGGAGAGCTTTTCGTCACCGCGAACGGAAATTTCCATCTGTAAGCATTTCTGCTCCGCGGAGGGATAATATTTAACGTATTCGATACGGCTCTTTTCAACGTATTCGAGCCACACAGTCTGCCAAATTCCCGTAGTACGGGTGTAGCAGCACTCTATGGAATAATAGTTTTCGCATTGCTTACCGGATGCCTTATTGTTAGGATGACCGTCCTTTGCGCAAACTGTAATAATATTCTCCTCACCACGCTTGACAAAGGGAGTAATATCAATATCAAAGCCCACGTAGCCGCCTACGTTATGATGGACCCTCTTATGATTTACATAAATGAAGCTTTCATAATCCACCGCGCCGAAATGAAGAATAACGTCAAGTCCGTTGTCCTCGATATTCAATTTTTTAAGATACCATACACAATTAAGATAGTCAGTGTTGCAAACGCCTGAAAGCACGCTTTCGGGACAGAAGGGTACTATTATTTTGGAATCAAGTGACTTTCTTTCATAAAACCGTCTGTCAAGACCGCTTACGCCTCTGTCAAGCTCGAATTCCCATTCTCCGTTTAAATTAACCCAATTTTCTCTTTCAAATTGAGGATTGGGATGCTCCGGTCTCGGAATACTCATTTTTATCTCCTTTTTCAAAAACAGGCCACACAACGTAGCCTGTTTTTATGCGTACCGATTTTTAATTATTTCTTAGGCTCGTACTGTGTTATAGCCTTGATCCTTGCCATATCGAACTTAGGCGCTCTTTCGTAGGTGTATAGACCGTTGACCTCCTGCTCTACGTCGTAAAGCTGTGTGTAGCAGAAGCCGCAGATATAAGGGCTGTCAACAAGCGCTTTCGTAAGGTATTCGTATCTGTCAAGGAATTCCTCCTCGGTCTTGGGTCCGTCACCGTAGCCCCAACCGCCAACGCCGTCAGTATCCCAACGGATTCCTCCGTATTCGCTTAAATAGAGAGCCATATCCTTGTAATCAAGGGACTTCTGATATCTTGCTACCCATTCGTGAGCCTTGTCGTATTCAACGCACATCTCTTCCTTGTTGGGAGCAAGATAAATCTTTTCAAACTCGTCCTTCTTCTGGATGTAATCGTGAAGGTCGTAAATATCGGAAACTACCTGATAGTTACCGCTTGTGCCAACGCAGGGACGGGTACTGTCGATAGCCTTCGTAGTATAGTAAAGAGCTCTTATGAAATCATCGTTCTGATGTCTGTTATTGCAATCCCAGGTTTCGTTCAAGGGACACCATCCGATAATTGAGGGATGGTTGAAATCTCTTGCAAGCTCTCTCTGCCATTCCATAAGGAAGGGAGCAAGCTGCTCCATATTGGAGCAATCTACGCCCCAGTTACCCGTTTCGCCGAATACGAGATAACCAAGCTTATCGCAATGGTAAAGAAATCTCTTCTCAAAAACCTTCTGGTGGAGTCTTGCGCCGTTGAAGCCCGCGTCAAGGGAGAGATAAATATCGCGAACAAGCTCCTCCTCCGTTTCGGCGGTGTAAATTCCCTTCTTGTAGAAGCCCTGGTCAAGGACAGTACGGAGATAAAGGGGCTTGCCGTTCAAAAGATAATTCTGCTTATCAAAGGCGGTTGTACGGATACCGAAATAGCTATTAACTCTGTCATTACCGTACTTAAATTCCACGTCGTAAAGTCTGCCGCAGCCCGCTTCCCAAAGATATACTTCATCAAGGGGTACTGTAATTCTGCTTACGCCACTCGTCAAGGAAATATCCACACTTCCCTCAACCTTTCCTTCATATGAGCATACTACGGAAAGCTTCTCGTTACCGCGTACGGAGATTTCCATCTGTACGTTCTTCTGCTCCGCGGAGGGGTAATATTTAACGTATTCTATACGGCTCTTTTCAACGTATTCAAGCCACACGGTCTGCCAAATACCCGTTGTTCTTGTGTAATCGCAGCCCATTGAATAGTAGTTCTTGCTCTGCTTACCCGACGCCTTACCTGCGGGATGTCCGTCGATTGCGCATACTGTAATTATATTTTCCTCGCCACGCTTAACGAAGGACGTAATATCAATATCGAAGCCGATATAACCGCCAACGTTGTGATAAGCCTCCTTGCCGTTTACGTAAACGTAGCTTTCGTAATCAACGGCGCCGAAATGAAGAATAACGTCAAGTCCGTTATCCTCAATATTCAATTTTTTAAGATACCATACGCAGTTAAGGAAATCCGTATCACCTATGCCTGAAAGCACGCTTTCGGGGCAGAAGGGTACTAAGATTTCGGAGTTAAGAGAGGTTCTTTCATAGAATTTTCTATCTCTGCCGCTTACTCCCTTATCCATTTCAAATTCCCATTTACCGTTTAAGTTGATCCAATTTGCTCTTTCAAATTGGGGATTGGGATGCTCGGGTCTTGGAATGCTCATAAATTTTCTCCTTTATTAAAGCTTTTTCATAAGCCTTGACGCATAGCTTGCCATAAGCTTTTTGGTGCCTACGCGGTCAAAGGCGATTTCATAAAGATTGTCTGAATTAGTTTTCGTAACGGTAAGAACCGTACCCTCGCCAAAGGTGGCGTGGCTGATTCTGTCCCCTGCGGAAAATACCGCAGTCGGCTTTGGCATAGGCTTGGGAGTAGCTCCCGAAAATGCGTCCTTGAAGGAGAAAACCCCCGCAGACGTGTCTTTTCTTTCGAAAAATCCCTTGTTCTGGCCTCCGCCTATTTTCTGTATATCAAGATAGCTCTCGTCAATTTCCTTAACGAACCTTGAAAGAGTATTTCTTTGAGTCATACCGTGTATCATACGCTCCTTTGCGTATATCATAATAAGGATCCTCTTCGCTCTCGTTATGGCGACGTAGGCAAGGCGTCTTTCCTCCTCGATCTCCGACATAAGCCCTATGGACTGCTGTGACGGGAAGAGTCCGTCCTCCATACCCGGCAGGAATACAACGGGGAATTCAAGTCCCTTGGCGCTATGGATCGTCATAAGGGTCACAGCATCCGCATCCGCATCGTAGCGGTCGATATCCGCAACCAGAGCAACCTGCTCCAAAAAGCCCGAAAGAGTGGGCTCCTCCGCTTCATCCTCATATTCTGCCACGGCGCTCACAAGCTGGTCAAGGTTTTCAAGCCTGTCCGCCTCGGCGCTTCCCTTTTCAAGCAGCATATTTTCGTAGCCCGATTTCTTTATAAGCTCCCTTACCAAGACGTTTAAGGGCATATGCTCCTTTTCCTCGGAGAAGTATTTAAGCATTTTTGCAAAGTCCATCATTGAAGCAACGGACATTTTGGGGAAGGCGTTAAACTCCGGCGCCCTTTCCATAATTTCAACGGCGGTCTTACCCATTTCCTCCGCTATACTGAACAAGGCGTCAATTGTGGATGCGCCTATTTTTCTTCTCGGCTTGGCGATAATTCTGCGAAGGTGAACGTTGTCGCTCGGATTGTTTACTACGTGAAGGTAAGCGATAATATCCTTGATTTCCTCGCGGTCGTAGAATCGGAGTGCGCCTAAAATTCTGTACGGGATACCACTTTTGCTGAACACGGTCTCGAAGCTTTGCGATTGAGCGTTGATTCTGTAAAGGATTGCAAAATCCTTATATTTGAGGCTCTGCTCCTCTCTGAGCTTCACGATCCTGTCGATTATGTATCTTGCTTCCTCGTTGGGATTGTAGGTTTCCTTGACTACTATTTTCTCTCCGCTTTCGTTCTTACACCAAAGCTTTTTGGGGTATTTATGAGAGTTTTTCGCAATAAGACTGTTTGCGGCGTTAAGAATATTTGACGTTGAGCGATAATTCTGCTCCAATTTTATAACCTTAGCCATTGAATAGCTTGAATCAAAGCTTAAGATATTTTCAATGGTTGCGCCGCGGAACTTATAAATACTCTGGTCGTCGTCGCCAACTACCATAATATTTGTGTAAAATCCGCACAGGCGGGATATAAGCTCAAACTGAGCCTTGTTCGTATCCTGATATTCGTCAACGCTAACGTATCTGAACTTATTCTGATAATACGAAAGCACGTCGGGATTCTCTGAAAGAAGCTTAACGGTCTTCATAATAATATCGTCAAAGTCAAGAACGTTTGCATCCTCAAGTCGCTTCTGGTAAAGCTCGTAAACCTTAGCGATCTGTCTGTACTTGAAATCACCTGCGCACTCAAGCGAAAAGTCTTGAGGAGTAAGAAGCTTATCCTTTGCGCGGCTTATCACGCTCATAATTTCCTTTACGGAAAGTATCTTATCATTGATATTAAGATCCTTTACACAGCTTGCCACAACCTTTTTGGCGTCATCGGTGTCGCAAACGGAAAATCCGGGCTTGTAGCCCACAAGCTCTCCGCTTTTACGAAGGATACGCATACAAATAGAGTGGAAGGTGCCTGCCCATACGTCGGATGAGTCCTCGTTAAGGATTCTGTCAAGACGCTCCTTTATCTCGTTTGCAGCCTTATTTGTAAAGGTAATGGCGAGAATGCTCCAGGGAGGACAGGGCGCCTCCGCAAAAAGCTCCAGATACTTTTTGATCATCTCGTCATCTAAATTTACAGCCGCTTCAAGGTCGTCAAGGGTGTCCTCTGTTATAAAGTCGGGAACGTTATCCGTATAATAGGCGTTACCGTATTTGATTATATGAGCGATTCTGTTTACGAGAACGGTGGTCTTTCCGCTTCCTGCCCCCGCAAGGATAAGAACGGGACCGTTTACCGTATAAACCGCTTCTCTCTGCTTCTCGTTAAGAAAACTGTAATGCTTATCGAAAAGCGCTCTTTTTGCCTTTAAAAATCTTGTTATCTGATTACTTGTCATTTTTCTTCCGTTTCACTTACATAAATGGATTCTGTTCTTATATATTTTAGCACAGGCGCGGACAAAAGTAAAGATATATTATTCGTTTAAACAGTAATATTTTAACGCATTGATATCTTTTTCTCATCCTGCCTGCAGAAGCACCTATATAAAACAAAAAAGGACCGACATAAAGTCAGTCCCTTGGTGCCGGTGATCGGGGTCGAACCGATACGGTATCACTACCACAGGATTTTGAGTCCAGCACGTCTGCCAATTCCATCACACCGGCTTATTTATTTTTGCTTGACTATTCTATCACAGTTTTTTTAAAATTGCAATACCTTTTTTAAAATTTTTCTTATTCTTTTTTTATTCCTTGATTATCTTAAAAAAATGTGATAAAATAGATCTATAATTTCCAAAGGAGATATTTTATGAACAATTTTTCGCAAATCGGCGCCCACGCTCTTGCATACCTCGGCGACGGCGTTATTGAGCTTTTGGTAAGGGAGGCTCTTATACTCAAGGGATATGAAAAGGCAGGAAAATTAAATAACGAGGCGCGAAATTTTGTGACAGCGGTGGCTCAGAGCGAGGCTTATTCACGTATTAAAAATATGCTTACCGAGGAGGAGGAGGCTATCTGCAGACGGGGCAGAAATTCCTCTCATTTAAACGTACCCAAAAGCGCGTCCGCATCTGAATATAAATGCGCCACAGGCTTCGAGGCGCTTTTCGGATATCTCCATTTATCCGGTCAAAATGAGCGAATCAAGGAGCTTTTCAACCACGCCTACGGGGATTTACTGTAAAATATACGCCGTTTCTTATTTGGAAACGGCGATTTTTAATTCAAACCGTTAGTTTATTAAACTAATATTCACTGTTAATTTTTCACTATTTCTACACAAATTTTTCGTTTTTCATATATATATTTACAATTGACAAGAAAGGTAAAAAGTGTTAAAATAACTTATATAATCGTTTTATTATATTGGAAGGAGAAAAAATGTTAAAAAAATTCAAGCTTCTCGCAAGAAGCGTAAGAGAGTACAAGAGGAGCACCCTTCTCTCTCCGCTTTTTGTAGCCTTTGAGGTAATTATGGAATGTCTTATTCCCTTTATTGCCTCCGACCTTATTCTTATTATACAGAGGGATTACGCTAACGTAAAGCTTTCCTTCCTGTTACTTGACAATCCCACGTCAAGCGCCGCCGTCTTTGGCGGTATACTCGTGGTTATGGCGCTTTTGTCCTTGTGCTTCGGTATTCTTGCGGGCAGACATTGCTCGGTTGCATCCTGCGGCTTTGCGAAAAATCTCCGTTCCGATCTTTACGCAAAAAGCCAGGAATTCTCCTTTGAGAATATTGACAAGTTCTCTACCTCCAGTATGATTACGAGAATGACAACGGACGTTTCAAACGTACAGAACGCGTTTATGATGATCATCCGTACCGCTATCCGCTCCCCCCTTATGTTTACGTTCTCCATTATTATGGCGTTTGCTCTTGGCGGTAAGATGGCGCTTATCTTCGTTCTCGTTATTCCCATTCTTATTTTCGGTCTTTTCTCAATTATCCGTATTGCAATGCCTATATTTAAAAAGGTATTTAAAAAATATGATAAGCTTAACGGCTCCGTACAGGAAAACGTTAAGGGTATGAGAGTTGTTAAATCCTTCGTACGCGAGGAATTCGAGAAGGACAAGTTCAGAGATGCCTCCGAGGACGTTAAAAATGACTTTACAAGAGCCGATAAGATTCTTGCATTCAACAACCCCATTATGCAGCTTTGTATGTATACGGTAATGCTTTTCGTATGCTTCTTCGGCTCACGCCTCATTATTTCCTCGGGCGGACAGTCCTTCGATATCGGTAAGTTCTCCGCTCTTCTTACATACGGTATGCAGATTCTTTCCTCACTTATGATGCTTTCCTTCATATTCGTTATGATTACTATGGCAGGTGAAAGCACGAACCGAATTTCCGAGGTTTTGGTTGAGGAATCCACCATTACAAATCCCGAAAACCCCGTTTGTGTGGTTAAAAACGGCGATATCGAGTTTAAAAACGTATTCTTCAAGTACGCAAAGAGAGCTGAAAACTATGCTCTTACAGACATCAATTTAAAGATAAAATCGGGACAGACCGTTGGTATTATCGGAGGAACGGGAAGCTCCAAATCCTCCCTTATCCAGCTTATTCCCCGTCTTTACGACGTTACAGAGGGCTGCGTTTACGTTGGCGGTGTTGACGTTCGCGACTACGATTTAAAGACCCTTCGCGATGAGGTCAGCGTGGTTTTACAGAAGAACGTGCTTTTCTCGGGTACTATTAAGGAAAACCTTCGTTGGGGTAACGAAAACGCCTCCGATGAGGAGCTTGTAAGAGTTTGTAAGCTTGCTCAGGCTCACGAGTTCGTATCCTCCTTCCCCGAGGGCTACGATACCTATATTGAACAGGGCGGAACCAACGTTTCGGGCGGTCAGAAGCAGCGACTCTGTATTGCAAGAGCCTTGCTTAAAAAGCCCAAGATTCTTATTCTTCACGACTCCACAAGCGCAGTCGATACAAGAACAGATGCCTTCATCCGTAAGGCAATGCGTGACGAAATTCCCGATACGACCAAGATTATTATTGCCCAGCGTATTTCCTCCGTTGTGGACGCGGATATG
>JAZQLK010000163.1:0-1901 GCA_045542635.1 Eubacteriales bacterium | reverse complement strand
CATTTCAGCCTTAATGGCGCCGTTACCGTCGGTGCCCTCGTAGAAGCTGTTTGTATATTCGCTTATGATTTGATAGAAATCGGCAAACTCCTTACCGTCTTGCGCCTCTGCCCAGGTGAAGGCTGCGTTGGGGTGCTTTGAAAGGTAGTATGCCTTTGCCTCGTTGAAATGGGAGAATGCATAGTACTGAAGAATTGTATAGGTATACTGACTGTTGAAATCGGAGAAGCGTACGGCTGAGGAATAGTTGGAAACGTTTACGCTTCCGTTGTATTCAACGTAGGCAATCAAGCCTGCGCCTCTTAAGTCGAGAACCTGACCCGCAATATCGTAGCGCGCGATCACATCGTTAAGATAGGTCTTGCAAAGGCTATCGAAGGAAGAATCCATACACGCAACGTTTACGTATTCGCGGATTATCTGATTTGCATCCCAGTACTGTATCTCATCGGCGTTATAATTGGAATGATCAGCAATATAATCAACCATCTCGTTCCACTGTGACGTACCGTTCTGAAGATTCATTACGGATTTGTAAATAGCGATCCTGTCATAATTGCTTATTACGTCGTTAAGGCAATTTATGCTGAAGTAAAGATTGGGGGAATTATTGAAAAGCTCAAGCTCGAAGCCCTGAAGATATGATGAATCCCACCAGATCTCATAATTTTGATTGTTATTTATAAGGCTTGAGAGCATACCGACGGGAAGAATGAATTCTCCGTCTGCAAGAGCAGCCCTTTCGCCGTTAAGCCATACGATGGGAGTGGAGATATCCGAAAGCTTTGCTATTCTTGAGGGAGAAAACTGAGTGAAGCTATCCCAGTTGTCGCCGTTATAGTCCTTGGGACGGTCTGTGACCTCCATATAACCGAAGTTCCAGAATTCCTGACCGATATCGCTATTTGCGGTCTTGATAGAGGCAATGGTGCCCTTGGGAACGAAGGCAACGCAGTTCATTGAATAATTCTGTGTTGTTTCAAGCTCGCTTGAAAGAGCCATTTGAATCATCATAGAAGCCGCGTCGTCGGAGGTGTTTAAGAGAGCCTCGTATCTTGTGTGATCAAATTTTGTATCGATAACGCCTGTGATTTTGTAATCGCCGTATCTGTCAAAGCTTATGGTCATTCCGATAATATCTTCAACGGAGTTAATGGGCTTATTGATCTCCGCATTGGTAACGGGATCACGGTATGTAAAGCCCGCTTCAACGAATGCCTGATATACGTATTTGGAGATTGCAAGCTCCTTCTTGCCCTGCTGAGGCATCCTGGAGCTGCCCATAAGCTCGTAGCCGTATCTTTGAATATCGCTTTCCGTCATCTCGGCAAAGCCGGAGAATTGGTCTACAAAGAGAAGCTCAAGCTTATTCTGTGTCTGGCTATCCTTTGTTTTAAGATGATTTTCAAAGCTGATTACGGTGTTAAGCTCCTTATAAACGCCCATTACGGTAACGCCGGAGCTTTCGTTGATGGTGTTTATATCCGCCTCGGAAAGGAGATAATTTCTGCCGTTTCCGTCGATCTTCTTCTGGAAGGATGCGTAATCTATGTTACTGTCAATGATGGATGAGGTTGCAGTACCCACGTTATCGTAGGAGGCAACGGTATCCGCAAGTCCGAAGAGGGCAAAGGCGATAAAGGAGAGAAGAATGGTAAATACAAGTCGTACCTTCTTATGCTTAAGACCGCTTGCGCCTATCTTGAATGCGTTCTTCAAGGAAAGCTTTGATTTGATAAGACGGAAATTATTATCCTTCTTTATCTGTATCTTGTTTTCGTCCGTTGTCCGGAATTCGTATTTAACTCCTGTGGCGTCGGGACGCTTTTCACCCTTGACAATAAGCTTTGCATCGTTGGAAAGAGAAGCGATGTATTCGTTGATCGCCTTGAGGTCAGCCT
>JAZQLK010000162.1:0-5427 GCA_045542635.1 Eubacteriales bacterium | reverse complement strand
ATATGATTATGAAAAATAAAAAACTGATTTTATTGATTTCTATTATTCTTGCGGCTTGTCTTTTTGCATTGTGCTTCACATCCTGTGGTAGCGGACTTGATAAGGATAAGGCAAAGAGTGACATTACGGAATTCCTTCGTGAAATAAAGAACGGAGATTTCGAGGCGGCAGAATCTTATTTGCACCCATCGTTTACGGAAGAGATCGAGCCTTTCTTTACTGAGCTTGAAGAGAAGCTTAACATCGATTTTCAATCGGGAATTTCGATTCTCGGATACCACGGCTTCTATTACGCCGCATATTCAAGTGACGTTGACGGCTCAGCCTATGAGCTTGACATAGAGATCGAGGTAAGCGGCAACCAGTACGATATCACAGTAACCGTCGTACAGAATGACGAGGGCTACGGAATATACGGGTTTGAATTCAATTATTAAGTCTATGGCTCTGAGAAATCGGAGCCATACTGCATATTATTGTTGACACAGGTTATATTTTATGATACAATAATCAGGTAAGAGAGGGGGAGTTAAATGAAGAAAAGGGTACTTTATATAACCGACCTCGACGGAACGCTCCTTAAAAGCTCGGTGGAGATTTCCGATTTTTCAGCTGACGCAATTAACTCTCTTATAGATAAGGGTATGATATTTTCCTATGCTACGGCAAGAAGCCGTTACACCTCGTCCAAGCTTACGGGCAGACTAAAAATCACCGACCCTGTGGTTATATATAACGGAACGTTTATATATGACCCTATAAATGAGAAAAGAATTCTGTCAAACGGCTTTTCCAAGGCGGATGCGCAGAAAATCCTTGACCGTTTGTTAGAAATCGGTACATATCCTATGATTCACGCCTTCCTTGGGGAAGATGAAAAGTATCTTTTTGATGAAAGGAATATGTCCCGCGGTATGGCTGATTTTCAGTCTAAAAGAGAGCGCGACGAGCGTAGAACCCCCGTAGACGTGTACGAAATTGAGCCCTATGAGGTATTTTACTTTACCTGTATTGACGAGGAAGAAAAGCTTTACCCCTTGTTTCTTGAATTCAAGGAGGAATTTCAGTGCCTTTATACCAAGGATATATACTCGGGAGATTACTGGCTTGAAATTCTGCCTAACCGTGCAACCAAGGCGTCAGCTGTAAGAGAGCTTAAAAAGCTTCTCCAATGCGACAGGGTGGTTTGCTTCGGTGACGGAACAAACGATATAGAAATGTTCAAGGAAGCGGATGAAGCATACGCGGTATCAAACGCTCACCCCGAGCTTAAAAAATATGCAACAGGAATTATTGACACTAACGAGAATGACGGCGTTGCAAAATGGCTTTTGAAAAATTACGGAAGGAATGACTGAAATGGGACGTGTTTCAACAAAGGAAAATAAGACGCTGTATCAGCTCGCAAGAGAAAAAATGGGCTTAAGCCGTGAAAGAGCAAGTGAGCTTACGGGTATTGAGCCCTCAAAAATAGAAAGAATAGAGAATGAAAAAATTCTTCAGATAAGTCCCTACGACGTATACGATATGGCGGAGGCGTACAGAGAGCCCATGCTTTGCAATCACTATTGCTCAAACGAATGTCCCATAGGTATGAAGTACGTACCCGAGGTTAAAATGGAGAGCCTTAAGGAAATTACTATCGAGATGCTTGCATCCTTAAACTCTCTTGAAAAGCAGGAGGACAGAATGCTTGAAATTGCCCGTAACGGAAGGGTGGAGGAGAGCGAGCTTGAGGATTTTGTATTTATCCAGAAGGAGCTTGAGCAGTTATCCGCCGCAGTTGATTCCCTCCGTATGTGGAGCGAACGAATGATGGCTACGGGAAGCATTGACGAAAAGCGTTATAAGGCTTTAATGGAAGAAAATTAAGGTTATTTTGCATTTTTTGAAAAATAGCGGGGTCTATTTCGCATTCCCCGCTATTTTTATTTTTCCTTATAAGTGGTAAAATATAGGTACAAAGTAAAAGGAGAACAGTTATGAAAAGACTTTTTAAGGCAGCTATAGTCCTATCTCTTGCCGTATTATCCGTATTTTCCATATCATGCGCCAAAGGAGCGGAGGAGGTAACTCCCGTAAGCCTGGGCATCCCTACTGAGAAAACAGTGCGCTTCGGAGTTCCGCGATCCCCCTGGGATATGATTTACTATGACGGAAGACTTTATATAGGTAACGGAGATTATACCGATAATACAGGTCCTATAACCGTGTGGAGCTACAACCCCGAAAATGGTAGCTGGACCGATACGGGAAGTTTGCCTGACGAAGCGATTACCAAATTCAAGATAATAAACGGAGCTCTTACCGCCACAGGCACGGACCCAATAGACGATTGGGAGCTTGGAAATTATTACAAATACGAAAGCGGAGAATGGAGCGTTATCCGTTCAATTCCCGAGGGAGTTCATAATTTCGATTTAGAGGAATATGACGGTAAAATATTTGCATCCCTCGGCGTCCCCGAGGGTAAGTATCCCATAGCCGTGTCCGAGGACGGTGGAAAAACCTTCGGACAGGTTACGATGTATAAGGACGGCGCTCCCTTGGACACCCATGGATACGAATCCGTAAGGTCTTATAACATATTCGAATTCAAGGATGAGCTTTATATAAGCTATTTCGGACGCGGCGATAGGAGTACGGTATACGAGCTTTATAAATATGAAAATGACGTATTCGTATACCAAAGAGATTTGTCAAAGGAAATAGGACATATGAACGTAAGTCAGGCAACCTATCTTGCCGACGTTGAATATAAGGATAAATATTTTATTGCCACGGGCTATATGTTCGTTACCGAGGATATGAAGGAATTTAAGTATATGAGGTTCAAAAATTCCGATATCGTATACGATTTTATCGTAAAAAACGATAAATTATACTGCCTTACCGGATATAAGGCGGAGGACGGAAAATTCAGAATTTCCGTGTACGAAAACGATACGGGTAAGGAAAGCAAATTCAGAGAAATTTTCTATTTTTACTACGACGCCCCCTGCGTTTCCTTTGAATACGGGGACGGAAGCTTCTATATAGGAATAGGCTCTGTAACCGCCTCATATATGCAAAACGGAGAAATTCTAAAGGTGGATTTTGATATTACGTAAATTCTTCTCCTTAATATAAAAACAGACACTTTAAGCGGAAAAACCGCGGGGAGTGTCTGTTTTTATATACATTTGATTTCGACAGAGGATGGCTTTCGCCTCGTTTTTGTCAGTTGAAATACTTTTTATCAAGAGAACGAAGCTGAATAGCCTCCGCAAGATGCTTAATCTTGATTTCAATGCTGCCGTCAAGGTCAGCAATGGTTCTTGCAAGACGCAGTATTCTGTCGTGACCTCTTGCGGATAAGCCGAGATTGTTAAACGCCTTTTCCATAAGAGCCTTACAGCTTTCATCAAGAGCGCAATATTTGCGAAGATGCTTTGCTTCAAGCTGGGCGTTGCAGTTTATACGCACTCCGTTGTCGGTAAGCTCGTTTTCGTATCTTTCCCTTGCGATTTTTCTTGCCATATTTACTCTTTTGCGGATCTCGGAGGATGGCTCGCTGCTTCTCTTTACAGAAAGCTCTCCGTAGGAAAGGGACGGCACCTCTATCTGTATATCTATTCTGTCAAGCAAGGGACCGCTGATCTTTTTAAGATACTTCTTTATATCTCCCTCTTTACAGGTACATTCCTTTGTGGGGTGACCGAAATATCCGCATCGACAGGGGTTCATTGCGCAAACAAGCATAAAGGAGCAGGGATATTTCGCCTTGCCTGCGGTTCTCGTAATAGTAATGCTTCCGTCCTCAAGTGGCTGACGGAGGGATTCCGTTACCTGCTTGTTGAATTCCGGTAGCTCATCAAGGAAAAGCACGCCGTTGTTGGCAAGAGAAATTTCACCGGGAGTTGGTATCTTTCCGCCTCCCACAAGGCTTGTCGCTGACATTGTATGATGGGGAGAACGAAAGGGTCTGGACTTTACAAGCGACACTCCGTCGGGCAAAATTCCCGAAATCGAGTGTACCTTGGTGGTTTCTATGGATTCGTCAAAGTTCATTTCGGGAAGAATGGACGGAAGTCTTTTGGCGAGCATTGATTTGCCTGTGCCGGGAGGGCCTATAAGGATGATATTATGTCCGCCCGCCGCAGCTATTTCCATAGCTCTTTTCGCCTTTTCCTGCCCCATAACGTCGGCAAAGTCGGGAAGATTGCATTCAACGCTTTCGTCGGATTCCTCAAAAACCGCCTTCTCAATAAATATCTTTCCGTTAAGAAAATCCACAACCTGTCTTAAGTTCTTTACGCCGTAAACGTCGATTCCCTTGACCACGGATGCTTCCCTTACGTTTTCAAGGGGCACGAATATCTGCTTCATACCCGCATCCTTGGCGGCAATAGCCATACAGAGAACACCCCTTGACGAGCGAATAGCTCCGGAAAGGGAAAGCTCACCGATAAAGCAGCTTTCCGAAAGGGGCGCGTCGGGAACGATTGCTCCCGCGCATCTTAAAATGTTAAGCGCGATAGCAAGGTCGAAGGCGGAGCCCTCCTTCTTGACATCGGCAGGAGCGAGATTTACGATAAGCTCGCAATCGGGAAAGGTAAAGCCGGAATTTATGGAAGCGGAGCGGACTCGCTCTTTAGCCTCCTTTATGGCATTATCGGGTAAGCCCACGATTTCAAAGCAGGAAAGTCTTTTCGACGAATTACATTCCACGGTAACAATGTATCCCTCTATGCCGAAAATGCCTGCGCTATAGGTACAGCTTAACATTTTATCCTCCAAAGTCCATATTTTCAATAAAATTTTATCATAAATTATCGAAAATAGCAAGACAAACAGGCAAAAATGTGATACAATATCATCGAAGAATTTCAAGGAGGCGTCTATGAAGAAAAATAAATGCGCAAGATTGTATCTTAACGAGGATGTGGCAAAGAAGCTTGCCATCGTTGCAAAGGGGGAGGGTATGACCGTATCAAGCCTTCTTACGTTCCTTGTAAGACAGAAGATTTCCTACTATGAAAGAGTAAAGGGAAATATCAAGCCCGCTGATTTGGTAAATGCGGACTTATCCGAGTTTGATACCGTTGAGTAATTAGTATAATATTCACAAAAATTAATAAAAAAAGAAGAAAAACGTAAAAAATGCGTTTTATCTATTGAAAAACTCAATAAAAAATGTTAAAATAAATTGGTTGGATTTTTCCGACCTCTAATTACAGGTTATAAAATTTTTTATCATAAATGGAGGTTTTTTGTTATGGTAACAAGAAAAAAATTATCAATGGACGGTAATACCGCTGCCGCTCACGCTTCCTATGCGTTTACTGAAGTAGCAGCTATTTACCCCATCACCCCTTCTTCCGTTATGGCTGACGTTACAGACACATGGTCTGCAACAGGTCTTAAGAACGTAATGGGTGATACCGT
>JAZQLK010000161.1:0-4279 GCA_045542635.1 Eubacteriales bacterium | reverse complement strand
TAAGCTTATTCAGTATATACGCTTTTATATCATCGGGAAGCTTATTTTCCAAAACGATCATTCGAAGGGGCATAAGGCTCTGCGGTCTGTAAATTTCCTCGGTCATACCGTTGCGAATGAAAATTTCTCCGTCCCAAAAATGTGTAATACACTTTTGTAAAAGCTCTTCCGAAAGCATTTTATATATCCTCGTGTCAGTACACAAATTAAGCTTTTCTGCCATTTCCGACAAAACCTCACATTGGATCACCAAATATGCAATTAAATCGGGGGACTGAATAATTTCAGTATTGTCAAAGCAGGTTGCATTATCGTTTCCGGAATCGTTGCCGTGATAATAGCAAGGAGTATTTCCTCGATAGTTAAGCCACCAATCCGTATTCTTTTTCATATAGTAGTAAAGCTCGTCGATGACCTCGATATCCTCGTATTTCTTATTTCTTTTTACGAGCTGCTTATAGATCCAGCCTTGAATAGGAGGCTTAACAAACGCCCACTCCATATTTACGGTGGTAACCGTATCCGGGGTTCTGCCGTGGGAGTCCATAAATCTGTAAGGATAAATAAGCTGGTTGTAGGAAAGCTCAAAATCCTTATCTGCTAAATCAAGAGCGTTAAAGGTATTGTCCCAGGACCATAGCTTACACATACCGGATTTGCTCATAACGATGGCATCTCTGTCGTAATTGCCTTCGCCTGATATTATGTTGCTCCACAAAACGTATGCGCACGCCTTTTCATACTCGTTTTTGCATTTCATCTGCTCTTCGAAGGCGAGAAATTCGGTTTTTCTGCGCTCTGAATATTCATCGTAGGTTAAATCGGTGTAAACGGATTTTTCGCTTGTGCTCATACGAAGGGTAAATTCGTACTCCCCGTTTTCGTCGGGCAAAACTGTTATTTTTATGTAATCCTTGTATATTCTTCTTTCACTGTCCTTTGTGTCAAGGGATATCTTTCCCTTGCCGATTTTAAAGGTATGGAAGGTGTTTGTAAAGCAGTCGCAAAGCTTTAAGATATTCTTTCCCTCATAGATATAGTTGGCTTTATATACTCCCTGCATATAGATGTACTTAATACAGGGGGAGCTTCCTCTTCCGGAAAAGCAAATACCGTCCTTACCGAACAAGCACATTTTGTGGGTATTGCTTCCATCGGATATCTGAATTTCCCAAGGTAAAAAGGTTTCATTTATATCATTGGAAAATCCAAGCTCCATCATGGGTACCATTCCACCGTTATGGAGTGAGTGTATAACCAAATTTTCATTAACCCTTGCAACAGTAATTAAAGAGTTTCTTGCGCTGAAATGAAATTTGTCAAAGCTTAGCATATTTATTCTCCTATCAAATAATTTTAGTTTATCGAAATAATCAAATCGCATCTGCTTCTGATATTTGTTTTATCAAAATATATGTTTTCAAGCGGTATCCATTCGTTGAAGAAACGGCATGCCAAGGCGGTGGGGTTTCTTTTTAAAATACGTTCCCTTTGCCTGTCCTCGGAGATATCAAGGAATACGGAAAAATCATAGTAAGTGGAAAGTTGAGGATGCATCGAATACGCTCCCTCTATGACCGTAAGGTTTTTCGGCTTTACTACGGTTGGCATTTTAAAAGCGCCAACGCTACAGTCAAAGACCTTATAGCAAACGTCCATACCACAGCTTAAGGGGAGTAAAACCTCGCTTTCGAATCTTTCCCTGTCAACGTTTCCACCGGGTTCGGAAAGCCGCTTTTCCGTGCGCATTTCAGGTGTCAGAAAGAAATCGTCCATATGGAATACCGTAGCGCCGTATATTTCGCATATAAGGGCTGCAAGGGTGGTTTTTCCGCTACCGCTTCCGCCGTCTATGGCAATTACAGATTTTTCGTTCTTGGGGAGAGAATCTATTTTTATAAGTAAGGGCAAGGCAGATAGAAATCTTCGTGATACTACTCTGTAGTGGGGGTTGTATAATGAACGGAATTTTGAGGAATGGTGAAGAGAATTGTAACCGTTTTTTCTCCACGTATCCACTTTTTTTGTAAATTCATTGTAAGAAAAATTCAATTTTCCGGAAAGAATAAGCTCTGAAGCTGTCTTTAATCCTTCTTCAAGCTTTGTCTGACCGTGGGCTTCAGTCTTTGCCGAAAGATAAAAGAGCTTTCCAAGTGTGGAAGGAGTAAGACCGTCTGAAACGTAAGAAATTGGAATACGTATATATTCATCACTTAATTCTTCAATGCATCCGTTATCCGTACGTAGCCGAGATTCCTCTTCGATGCGCATAGTAGCGTTATCGAGGCTCGTTACCATATGCTCGCATCCGAATGCGCCTTGATAAATAAATTTGAAAATATCCTCAATTTCCATTTGAGGGTATCTTATATATTGATTTAAAATGTAGTCAGTCATCAAGCTTAAATACCTTTCCGCTATCAAGGATCATAACTAAAATAGGTACAAGGACGATTTGAATTATAATTCCCGGTATTGCGTTTGTCACAGAGGCGGCTATAAATGCGCCAAAGGTAAACACTCCCCCCTTAATTCCCATACAAATTACCATTACGATTCCCCATAAAATTCTGCCGACAATCATTGAAATGAGGAGGGAAGCGTATATGTAATATTTCTTTTTCGGTAGAAGTCTGTGCATAATTCCCGATATAAATCCGTAGGCTGCAAGCTCAAACGCCATACAAACCGCCGTGGGAAAAAGGGGTGGCATACCGAGGGTAAGAGAGCGGAGAAGAGGGGCTATAAATCCAACGCCAAGACCCCATTTCCAACCGCAAATAAACCCGCATATTAAAACCGGAATGTGCATAGGCAAGAGCATAGACCCAATTTCGGGAATTTGTCCCGTCAAAAAGGGAAGAACGTATGCAATAGCCAAACACAAAGCGGAAATTGTCATTCTTAAAACACTTTTGTGTATCTTCATAGAAATTCCTTTCATAAGATGAAGGTGTAAAAGGGGCACCTACAGTATTTTAACATAAAAGAAAAGATTTTTCCATATCTGCAGTAAAATAATTAAAATAAATTCCTATATTATTTTACCTCTTGAATTTAAGAAATCAAGTATTGACAAAACAAATTTTCTCTGTTATAATACATAGGCAATGCGGGTAAAAAAATTCAGCATAGCGGCTTCGGAGCATTCATTGAGTCGGATTAGCGCAGCGGACAACTGCAAAACAATTTTATATAATTTAATATCGAGATGTAGCGCAGGTGGTAGCGCGCGTGCTTTGGGAGCACGATGCCGCAGGTTCGAGTCCTGTCATCTCGACCACGCGTCTCTAATTCGAACCATAGGGATCATAAACCCAAACAAAAATTAGAGATTTGAAAAAGGACTACTCAATTGAGTAGTCCTTTTTCGTTTTATAGAACAATTAAATACTTTATATGCTGCAAAAGCTCTCAAATAACGCAAATCACAACTCTATAATTTTGCTTTTTCAATTTTGACACCTTAAAAATTCTATGCTTTTGCAGAAAAAATGCAAAATCTGCCCTTTTGATTAGTTAAAGCTTAATATATCCAATTGATTTCATCCAAGCCAAAATGCGTTTCGCCAGTTGAAGGAGTTCCACGCCATTGGGAACACTTCGCATTTCTGTCCCAATAGTCAACATCTCCAAAAATAGGGCCAATGCTTGAAAACTGTACTATTTTTAGCTCTATTTCCTTACCCCAAAGCTCTTTTTCAACATTGAAAATATATGGTGTGGTTATTTTCTCACCCGATAGGCTGTTTTCAAGATAAAGTACTGTATACAGCTTGGTCCCTAAAAGCTCAATTCCTGTAACCCCTTGAGGCACTCTTACCCTTGCCAAAAATTCTATCTTGCCAAAATCAGCAATTTTTTCGCCTACATTGTATGCTTTTTTGCGCTTAGTAAGCCTAACACCACAAGTCTCTTTATTTATGATACTAGCTGAAAAATTGCCAATTACCATAGCACTTGGCATATATTTTAAGTCATTTTGACATTCGATTATAATTTTATCCAATTTAATGCTTTGCTCTTTTGTAATGCTATAATGCTCACAAATGCCTTTTGGCAACGGGTTATAATCAGTGTCAAGCAAAGGCGACACTCCGTCTATTTTTATATCTGTGCCCTTTCTTACCGCAAAGCGCACATTAAGCTCACAGTCGGCACAAGCAAAGGCAAACTTAGAGTCATTCAAGCACATAAGTCGTATGATATTTGGATTACAATAATTAACCATAAAGGAAGACTTAATTGCTTCCTTTTTTGTCGGCAAATTAGGTTCATT
>JAZQLK010000160.1:0-3322 GCA_045542635.1 Eubacteriales bacterium | reverse complement strand
GTTTCAAGCATTTTTTCGCATTTTAATATCAAATTATAGTTTGGCACTTTCATTATAATATGATGAAGACGTTTTTTCAAGACTTATGACAATATTCAGATCGCAACATTTCCGCAAACTCTTTATCCACATCGTTTATGGCGACATCAAAACGTGATATAATGCAGTCAGCAAAATTTAAAGCAATGTGTTCGACGAAAGGATTTTGCATTACGAAAGGCTTGGTTTATAAGGCTTTATCTCTTTTCAATACGTTTTAAAGCTTACTGCCGCACAGAAATGATGGGTCTTATCGGCGCAGGTAACAACCCCATGGTTGGTATGACTGCCCCAGTTGCTGTTGCAATTGAGGAAGCAAGTAATTAAGATTTTCAAGTAAAATAAAAGTCTCCCGAGCGCAGACTCGGGAGATTTTTTTCTGTATTCAAAAAATCTTGGACAATTATATCAGCTTTGTTGCTCTTTATAAAGCGCAAGCCAACGGTAAAAGGTGCGCGCTATCATATAGGCACAGTATATACTATACACCAAATAGGTCATAGCGGCATAGTTTCCGTTGACAAATACGATCTGCACCCAAAGCGCAAATTGGCTCAATCCGCTAATAATATTCAGAAAAGGCGCTTCAACGTATGCCACGATGCTTAATATATTTATAGCGAAGCCCAAAACCATCGATAAGCCGTCTATTACCGTCGCCGTACCGCCCATTATCCGCAAAACAAATGCCACCAACGCCCACGCCACGCACAAAGCCAAAGCAAGCAATACGCGTCCGCGCGCACTAAAGCGACGAAATACGGTGGCTTTTCCGTAGGCTTTACTTTTCCATCGGAAATACGTTATTAACATTATCACAATGCCGAAGGCAGTCGAGGCAACGGAACCGTACACCCCTTCCATTAAATAACCGATAATGTAAATACAACTGTTGATTGCTCCCAATATAAATCCGATACGATTTGCACGAGAATTGAGCAGCATAATGAGTAGAGAGAAAAACAACGGCAACACCTTGATAAACATTTGCTTAAATACGATAGCGCAAATAAGTATGCCTATCCCTGTCATCGCCATAGGCAGGTATTCAAATAAAATCGCTTTTTTCTTGTCGCCGAGCTTCATATCCGTTTCACTTCCAATTCCACTTTTTCAAGGCTTACAGACGTTTTTGTTATCACACGTATTTCGTTATAGCCGATTTCCGTTTCCATACCCGTCAAATCCGCCGAGAGCAACGTACAGGGCTTGCTGTAATCTTTCCCACAGGCAAGACGCACGCTTACATTACCGCCCGATATGGGGGCTTCCTTTTCCACCGTCACCTGCAAATCGCGATGCGGTTGTGACGTAAAGGACAATCTACGTCCGTTAAAATATATTTCGGGAATTTCCGAAAGCTCCTCAAGCAATAGCTTTAGCGTTACGTTCTTTGCCTTCTCTAACCTTTCCGCCACGTATAGCCTAACCCTGCCGTCTCCTTCAATTATGCAAGGAAGCTGTCTGTCTGCGTTTAAATTGCCGTATCCGATGCCCCAGGGGTAACCGCCCTTTCTGTCAATTACGTAGGTTTTATCCTGCATTTCCAAAAAATTCTTGTCGTTTACACCCGTAAAATCCTCGCTGCCAAACTGGGCAAAATCCTCTTTTCTCCGGTCCATTCCGTAAAGATCAACGTAATGCGCCACCATTTCCTTTTTCCCTTGACCGGACCAATTGAAATACTCCACTGCATCTGCGCCGCGTTGCAAATGAGAATACCAAATTCCACGGAGCATTTCCAAGGTTGGAGCAAAGTAGCCGTCAACCGTGTGGTATGGGTCGTAGCAGGCGTATAGCTGTACATCTCTTGAAAGCGCTCTGAACTCTTCCACCTTGATATCGAATGAACGAGAGCCAAGGGTCAGACAGTCCACCAAATCCTCTTTTATCCATTCTTCCACGTCCAATCCATCCTGACGGCAACCGTCCAAGCAATCGGGTATACGGGCGGATAACATTATCACTCTACCCTGTTCTTTCCCGATCTTTAAAAGCTCGGCGCGTAATTCTCTCATAAACTCGGTTACGTATTCCCGATTCTCCCATTGCTTACCAACGGGTAAAAAGGGAGTGTGCCGTTCAAAATCAATATCCAACCCGTCGAAAGCGTATTTTCTCATTACTTCCGCAGCCACCCTTAATTTATGCTGACGAATTTCCGACACAGCCATATTGTTCATTGTAAATCCAAAAGCCGAGATAAACCACTCGGGATGCTCTTCCTTTATTGGTAATGGATTTATATCCTCATCCACGTCAACCTCGGAAATTCTATACGTCAGCCAACACTCCTTGCCTTTACCGTGAACGCGCTTTATCCATTCATCAAAAATGTCTATTCCGGCGCTGCGGAAACGTTCAAACAGAGGCTTTCTGCGGAGTGGCAAAATTTCGCTTTCATATACGGAATACCAATCTCCGGAATACATACCGTCCACAATTACCTTATCCACCTCATCCGGAAAAGAAAAGCTAAAATCAAAATAGTCCTTTACGCACATTTCCTGTTGCAATATAGTACAAAAAATATCGTCTCTCAAAACAAAACGCTTTTTTTGCTTTCTTTTTTCCAAATGCCCTTGACTTAACACAATTTTATCCATTTTATTGTCCCTTCTGTAATAAGCATCCACATTGATATCCAATAGCGAGTTTTACATTTTTTATTATACTACATCTCGGTTGGTTCGTCAATTACTTGCGATTCATTATTTGAGGCTTATAACAGTTTACTTCAAATTTTGACGGAGAGAATTTAAACGTAAAATGATTCGGATATGACGTCATTTTGCCGAGCTAAAAAACTGTTGAAAAAAATTCCAAAGCGTGCTATAATGTTATCAAGCAGGGGATATGTCCCTTACTTTCAAAATTTATGCCATATAAATAAAAAGGAGAATAAAATGGTAATTGGTGTTATTTTAGGTATTTTAATCGCCGCTATTGCGGTAGGCCTTGGAGTAGGATGCTACTACTTCAACAAGAAAAGAAATAAAAAGGCAGTTAAAATCTGCGGTATAATCTGCGGTGTATTTGCCGTAATATTTTTTATAGTTCCTATGAGCTTCCGTACCGTTGATACAGGTGAGGTAGTAGTTGTAAAGCACCTTGGCGAAGCAAGGGACGTAAGAACTGCCGGTACATATTTCGATTTATGGCTTACCGAAACCTATGACAGATATGATGCAAAGGTGCAGAACGTTGAAATAAAAACGGCTGCATATTCAAGCGATGCCCAGACAATGGACGTGGCAATGACTCTCCAGTATCAGATAAGAAC
>JAZQLK010000159.1:0-6937 GCA_045542635.1 Eubacteriales bacterium | reverse complement strand
GGAGTTTCGTAATGTATCCTTCAAATACCCAAATACAGACACGTATGCCCTCAAAAATGTAAATGTCAAGTTCAAAATCGGTGAAAAGCTTGCCGTTGTAGGTATGAACGGAAGCGGCAAAACCACCTTTATTAAGCTGCTTTGCCGCCTGTATGATCCCACCGAGGGCGAAATACTTCTAAACGGTGTCAATATTAAAAAGTACGATTACGACGAATATATGCAGATATTCTCAGTAGTATTTCAGGACTTTAAGCTCTTTGCCTTTACCCTCGGTCAAAATGTGGCTTGTGCGCCCACTTATGACCCCAAAAAGGTGGAGGAGTGTCTGAAAAACGCAGGATTTGAGGATAGATACAAAACCTTACCTGACGGTGCGGAAACATATCTTTACAAGCGTTTTGATAAATCGGGTATCGAAATTTCGGGCGGCGAAGCGCAAAAGATAGCCCTTGCAAGAGCATTATATAAGGATTCTCCCTTTATAATCCTTGATGAGCCAACGTCAGCACTTGACCCTGTGTCCGAATACGAGATTTACAGTAGCTTTAACACCATAACCGGAGATAAGACCGCTATCTATATCAGCCACCGTCTTGCTTCTTGCCGCTTCTGTGATAATATCGTAGTTTTTGATAACGGAAGCATTATTCAGCACGGTAGCCACGAAAATCTTCTGTCCGATAAAAGCGGAAAATATCACGAGCTTTGGAACGCCCAAGCTCAATATTACACGAACTAACAAAAACACCTTTACCGCGGTAAAGGTGTTTTTGTTTGGTTAAGCTAAAAGAATGGATAAAGCGGAGGATATTCCAAATACTATAAGGTCGGAGCGTTGGAATTTAAAGCCGCGGCGGTAAATGATGTATCCTATGGCCATAAGGAATATGTTAAGCACGGGGTTAAGATTGATTATGGCTATGCTTATACCGCAAACGGGAATCATAGTTTTGTATCCAAATGGGGAGTCGGAAATTCCCTCTGTATTTTCCGGCTTCGTTTTTTGGAAGAAATACAGGAATGCGAAGAACGCGGCAATACATATGATAATGCATACGGCGGCAAAAATATAGCTTTCCGTACTTATACCGGAAGAAAACGGCGACGGATCCTTATCGCTTAAATGCTCGAATTCATTTGCAATATCGGAAAGCGGTTCGTATATAATGCCATTTACACCGTGGATCATATAACCTGTAGTAAATTCACGATAAACGGAGTCAGCAGCGCCAACAATAAGAAACGGACCGAATATGTAAAGTATTATCATCAGTACACCGTCTATTACCGTGTTACCTATATTGAAAACAAATGTAAAGAAGGAGTATAAAAGTATGCCGTAAAGCAAAGTGCAGAAATAATAAGGTATGAAATATATTAAGTAGAATGAATTATACGGCAGCTTTAAAATGAAGAGAAATACAGTAGAAACGGTAAACACGCATATCATTTCAAAAAGCCCCGATAAAAAATGGCAAAGGGCTAAATTTTGTCGGCTGATGGGTAATGAAAAATACGTATCCAGATTTCTTTTCGTTTTAAACGTATAGAATTCAAATATGGGAATTAGAGTAGCCATAAAGCCTATTATGGTACTCAAGCATGTAAAATAGGTTGAGTATCCTCCTCGGCCTTCACGATACAGATAAACAACGCTCAACGCTAATATAACAAGGGCTCTTATGGTATTGGAGCGTATATGATATGTAAAATATCTTTTGAAATTACTCATTACCGCGTCCTCCCTCTATTTCACTAATAACGGCTTCCTCAAAGTCCATTTTCATTTCCTCAATAATCGCAGGCGAATATTTAAGAAGCTCATTATACATATTTTCGCCGCTTCCCTTAAGCACAAGCTTTACGAATTTTCCGCTTTTTTCAATTGAAACAACAGGCAGAGCGGAGAAATCAAGAGTATTACAATCGTGTAAAAACGCCAATTGGAATTTACAGTATTCCCCCGTTTTGTCGCTGATATCACCTGTTGAAGCTATGGTGTTATTGTTAAGAAGAGCGTAGGAGTCGCAGAAGCTTTCAAGCTCCATAAGTGAATGGCTTGAAATAACCACCGTGGTGTTTCTTTCCTCTACCATACGGATAAGCTCGTTCTTTACCTTCTTCTTCGTATAAGGGTCAAGACCGTCAAACGCCTCGTCAAGCAAGAGATATTTAGGACAAATTGCAAGAGCGCATACAATATACGCCTGTCTGCGCATACCCTTGGAGAAATTACGCAGAGGCTTATTATCGTCTAAATCAAATTCGGAAATCAGTCTTTTGTAAACGGTCTTATCGGAATTGGGATAAAATACGGAATACATATCAAACATATCCTTACAGCTCATCTGCATAGTGTAATAAGGATCGTCGGGGAGGAAAAATATATGGTTTTTTACATCCGTATCCTTTATGGATTTTCCGTCATATATAACGTCGCCTCCGTCGGGAACATATACTCCCGTCATACAGCGTAAAAGCGTGGATTTACCTGCTCCGTTTATTCCTACAAGACCTAAAATCGTTCCTTCCTTTATCTTTATGCTTATATCCGAAAGAACGCATTTGTTACCGAGGGAGTGGGATAAATTCTTTATTTCAATCATTTTCATATACCTCCTTTATAAGACGTATAATTTCATTTTCGCAAATTCCTTCGCTCTTCCATTTTTCGATTTCCTGCTTTATTAAAGGGGGAGAGCTTTTGACGGGTGAAACGGTGATTTCAGACACGTACACGCCCTTTTTGGGGAGTGTATGTATTATTTTCCGTTCCTCGAGTATGGAGTAGGCGCGAGCTACTGTGTTTGGGTTTACACCGATGTCTACCGCCACCTGACGTACCGACGGCAGCTTATCTCCCGACTTGTAAATTCCTTTGTCAATATATTCTTGAAATCTGTCTGCTATTTCAAGATATACGTCGGTTTTTCCGGAAAGCTTAAACTTCATATCACGCCTCCAATCTGTATTATCTGTATTAAGCTCGTTTTCATTATAGCATCGAAAATTCTCCGTGTCAATACCTTATGTAAAATTCCTTTTACACTCTGCAAAACGGGACTCTATTGACAAATGTTGACTTTTATGATAAAATAAAATGCAGTAAAGAGATATCTCTTTATTATTAGAATACGGAAAGGAGAATGTATTTTATGGCTGAATATATTGTAAGATGCAGAAATTTAGTTAAAAAATACGGTAATTTCACCGCTTTTGCCGATTTGAGCCTTGATATCGAAAAGGGCAAGATCGTGGGACTTTTAGGCCCTAACGGAAGCGGCAAGACCACCTTTATCAAGACCCTTGCGGGACTTCTTACCGTTGACGGAGGAGTTTTGCAAATAGACGGAAAGGAGCCGGGTGTTGAAACCAAGGCGATAATTTCCTATCTTCCCGAAAGACCTTATTTCAATAGCTGGATGAGGGTTCGTGACTGTCTTGATTATTTTTCAGACTTTTACAGTGATTTTGACAGACAGAGAGCGGAAGTAATGCTCTTCGACCTCCATATATCCCCCGATTCAAGATTAAGCTCCCTTTCCAAGGGTACAAAGGAAAAGGTTCAGCTTATCCTCGTAATGTCAAGAAGGGCAAAGCTCTATTTACTTGATGAGCCTATCGGAGGAGTTGACCCCGCGGCAAGAGATTATATTCTCGAAACCATTATTTCAAAATTCGATAAGGATGCGACCATCGTAATCTCCACTCACTTGATTTCCGACGTAGAAAAATACCTTGACAAATTTGTTCTTATAAACCAGGGTAAGGTAATGCTTAACGGTGACGTTAATTACGTTAAGGAGGAGATGGGTATGTCCCTCGATACATATTTCAGGGAGGTGTTCAAATGTTCTCGAAACTTCTGAAATACGATTTTAAAAGCGTAAGAAAAATCGGCTTGCCCGTACTTATTGTATGCTGGAGCCTTACCGTTTTGGGTATGATCGTGGGCTATATTGCGGGAAGCAGCATAACCGAGGTGGAAAACGAGCTTGCCATAATGTATGCGGGAATGGGTACTGTGGCTATGGTAATGATCATATTTGCCATAGCAATCTGCGCGTCAATTATCAGCATTATAGTTTACGTTGAGTTCTATAAATCCCTTTGTACGGACCAGGCATATCTTACCTTTACATTGCCTGTGAAGTCTACGTCGCTTCTTAATTCTAAGCTTGTAAACTCCCTTATGTGGAGCGCAATGAGCGTGGCTTCTGCCATAGGCGGAATATTCCTTGTAATACTCGCCTTCGGAATGGGACTTCCCGATATGGGTTCCTCGGGAGGAGCAACGGACAGCATTTTCTCAATTCTTGATTTCGGTAATGCAGTATTCAATATCATAATGATGGTAGCCTACGCCGTAAATACTCAGCTTTTGTTCTTTATGGTTATTTTCTTCGCATCCATAATTACAAGCCGTCATAAGGCGGCAACCGCTATCGGCTTGGTGCTTGCTGCAAATATGGCGTATAGCCTTATTTATTCCCTCATATCCACAATTGTATATGAGGCGGTGGAATCCACAGGTGACCTTGCGTCCATTCTGTCCTCCGTAATTGGTACGGTACTTCTTGCCGCATCAGGCGTTGGATATTATTTCCTGACGAAGTATATGATGGAGAAGAAGCTCAATTTAGCTTAAAGGGCTACTGCCAAAGGCACAATACATAATAACAAAGAAAAACCGTTGGAGCTTTCCAACGGTTTTTGTATTAAAAAATATTCTTAAGAACCGATATAACCGCCTGCGCCATTGATGCGAAGCCGAAGTCCGTGGGGTGACAGTTATCGACCGTACCCTCGTTTCCGCAAAGGGCGGTTAATTCCTTATTTGTGAGCAGATAAACGTTTTTATCGCCACAGGATAGGGCATTTTTGTAGGTTTGGGTTATAATTTCAAGTCGCTCCGTTTCCCATTTGTTAAGCAAATTTTTGGGGCGTGACATAATCACTATGGGTAGGGAAGGATGCATCCTTCGTACGGCGTTAAACATTTTTTCGTGGGTAGCTCTTAAGTGATCCTCGTTTGGCGCATTGTGGTCATAGTCGAAAACGAAAACGGACATATCAAGGCTTTTTACGTAATCTATCATTTCATCCTCCGCGCGGGCATTACCCGAGAAGCCGAGATTTATATAGTTACAGTCAAAATATCTTGATACAACGCTTTCATAGGACGTACCCGGTCGTGACGCGCATCCGCCTTGTGTAATTGACGAGCCGTAGAAAACTATGGGCTTGTCAATTGAATAAGGGGTTGGAGCTTCGATTTTCGCACTCTCCGAAAGACCTATATAAAGCTCCTTTACGTTACTGTAAAGAGGGAAGTTTACCGTAATGTCACGCATTCCACCGTTTCCTATATCAATACAGTCCTCGTAGCCGTTTTCCATACTGTATGGAGGCACGTAGGTGTTAACGTATATATTGTCTGTGTAAAGATCAAATCCCGCAGAGCCCGCAAGGGCAAAGTGGGGCATTTTCCCGACACAGCTCATTTCAGCGCGAATGGCGATATATGGGCTATCGGTTCTGAATCTGACTCTGCCTCCCGCCGTATTTGTGTGGAGATAATATACTCCTTCGCTTACTTTTTTAGCCACGTCCTCGGGCATTCTGCGGAAAAGTCCATTTTCCTTACGTACTCCGTATACCTTAAAGGGCTCTTCCTCTACGTTGTAAAATCGTATGTCCGCTTTGGATGAAACTCCGCACCTTGCGGAAAAATTATTATCAATTTTTGAAATATCCATATTCTATCCTTATTTTTTTCTGAGAATTGTAAAATCGACCTCAACCGTTGTGTAAAGTGATTCAAGAGCAGATAATTTTGCCTTGTCACCGTCTGACGTGTGATGATAATAGGGGGTCATTGTAAAGAGGTTCATAATACTCTCATTACCGAAAATTTCAGTACCGTATGTGAGATTTTTTACACAAATCGTATCAAAAGCCTCGTTTTCGTGTACGTTCAGCTCGTTTAAATACACGCTTTCATATAAAACGCTCTTCATTTCGTAAAGATGCTTTGCGCCTGATGCTCCGATAATAAGGTATCCGCCCTTTTTAAGCACTCTTGCAAATTCCCCGTAGGGCACAGGAGCAAAGAGATTTATTATAATATCCGCGCTTTCACCTTCAAGAGGCATATTAAATATATTTGAAACAGAGAAGAAGGTGTTAGATATTCCCTTTGATCTTGAGCTTTTTGCGCCGTGCTCCGTTCCGTGCTTTGACATATCAAAGCCTATGACCGTGCTATTTGGATACTTTTCAGCCACTCCCTCGGTATAATATCCCTCGCCGCAGCCTGCATCTACTATAACGTCCTTATTGTAATCGGATATCAGATCAATTAAATAATCACGGATTCTTCCGTAATTTCCCGTAGAAAAGAAGGATGTGCGCGCCCTTATCATTTCCTTGGATTCGCCCGCTTTTGCGTTATTCATTTTACCCGGATTCAACAAATTTACGTATCCGCTTTTGGCAAAATCAAAGGAATGATTTTTTTCACATTTCAAGGAGCAATCTACCTTTTTAAGGCTGCTTCCGCAAATCGGACAGATAAGTCCCTCTGGAATTGTCATTTATGTTCTCCCTTATCTTGATTTTTGTCTTTATGTATATTATAATACTATTAAGAGAATAAAGCAAGTTTTTTGGAGGATTTATGCTTAACCTTAAGGAAATTTATACGGTAAATATAGAAAGTGTAAATAATTTAGGTAACGGAGTTGCCCATATTGACGGGATTGCCGTATTCGTACCCTACGCCATAGAGGGCGATACCTGCGAAATTGAAATTGTAAAGCTTCATTCCTCCTATGCTATTGCAGAGCTTGTGTCGGTTTTGTTCCCCTCCCCCTACCGTACTGTCCCCGAATGCTCTCATTTTTATGAGTGTGGCGGATGCAATTATCTTAAT
>JAZQLK010000158.1:0-7191 GCA_045542635.1 Eubacteriales bacterium | reverse complement strand
GGAAAGAAAGAGTAAGCGGAGCTTTGTTACGTTTGCTTTACAGCGAATAAAATATTCAATTTTTGTGAATAATTGCGCATTTTCATTCACCGATTATTCTTTGCTTCCGTCCCGAATTTATATTGACTTTGCTTTTTTTCTATGATACAATTATATAAGAATTACAATTGGAGGTAGCTTATGAAGCCACTATCGGAATCCTTAAGAAAAATACGTTCTATCCTGAAGGTGCTTGATGAAGAAAGACTTTCTCTCGTTTCACCCGTTAAGGACGTTTTATACTCCCCCTGCGGATACAAGAACGTTACCCCTCTTCCCTCCCCCGACTCCCTCGTTCCCTATGAGCAGGGTACGGTATGGAGCGATAAAATGGACGAGCACGCTTGGTTCTTCTTTACCGTTAACGCCCCCGAGGAAATCGGGGAAAAGGAATTTATCCTCCGTATCCGTACTGACGAGACGGATTGGGATGCGGTAAACCCTCAATTTATCGTTTACGTGGACGGAAAAATAACCCAGGGACTTGATACGAATCATACCACCGTACGCTTAAGCGGTAAAAAATCCTACAATTTACATATTTACGCGTATGCGGGAATGCATTACAAAATCCGTGTTCGCTTTTACGCCGACATTATGATTGAGCATCCCGAGGTTACAAAGCTTTATTACGACGCTCTTATCCCCTCCCAGGTTCTTGAGTACGCTGACGAAAACTCCAAGGAATATCATGAAATCGTAACAAGACTTAATTCTGCATTTACAAGGCTCAATCTTTTGAAGGTTCCCTCAAAGGAATTTTACGAGTCCGTAAAGGAAGCGGATAAATACCTTGAAAATGAATTTTACACGGGTATGTGTAAGGATAACGGCGTAAACGTAATTTCCATAGGTCACACTCATATTGACGTTGCTTGGCTCTGGAGCCTTGAGCAGACCCGCGAGAAGGTTCAGCGCTCCTTCTCCACGGTTATAAATCTTATGAAGCGTTACCCTGAATATAAATTCATGTCCTCCCAGGCAGTTCTTTACAAAATGCTTAAGGAGGACTGTCCCGAGCTTTACGCCGAGATTAAAGAAATGATCAAGGCGGGAAGATGGGAGGTTGAGGGCGCAATGTGGGTTGAAGCCGATTGTAATCTCTCCTCGGGCGAAAGCCTTGTCCGTCAGGTTCAGTACGGTAAGAATTTCTTTAAGGACGAGTTTGACGTTGACAGCCGCGTCCTTTGGCTTCCCGACGTATTCGGATATTCTGCGGCTCTTCCCCAGATTCTCCGTAAAAGCGGTGTTGATTGGTTCGTAACCTCAAAAATCGGCTGGAACGATACCAATACAATGCCCTACGATACCTTTATATGGCGCGGAATTGACGGCACGGAAATCAACTCCCATTTCTTAACGGCGCAAGCCCAGAAGAAGGGCTTGGGCTTTGAGCGCTATTCCTCCTACGGTCCCTCTGCTACCGCGCAGGAAACAAACGGTGCCTGGAACAGATATCAACAGAAGGAGCTTACAAACGAGGCGATTATGACCTTCGGCTACGGTGACGGAGGCGGAGGCCCTACCGAGGAAATGCTGGAGAGCATAAGAAGAACCTCAAAAGGGTTGCCCGGCTGCGCAAAAACAGAAATCAAGTTTGCGGGAGAGTTCCTTGGTAAATTATCAAAGAATATTAAAAAGCATCCCGAGATGGTTCCCAAGTGGCAGGGCGAGCTTTATCTTGAATTCCACAGAGGAACATATACGTCTATCGCAAGAAACAAAAAGAACAACCGTAGCTGTGAATTTCTGACACTTGATGCCGAGGCTATGGGCGTTCTTATGAATAAATTGGCAGGTAAGCCCTTCCCCAAAAAAGCCCTCAAACGAAGCTGGGAGCTTCTCCTTACAAACCAGTTCCACGATATTATCCCCGGCTCCTCAATTCCCGAGGTTTACGAGCAAAGCGATAAGGATTATGAGGAAATCCGCGGTATCACGGAAGGAATCAGAGGCGACGCTCACGAATACGTAGCGTCAAACGTGAATACGGAGGGCTACGTTATATTCAACCCCCACTCCTTTAAAAACTCCTCCACAGTAAAGATAGACGGCAAGAGCGTTTACGTTAAGGACGTTCCCGCCAAGGGCTATAAGGTTGTAAAGCCTGAAATTAACGACACAGGGGTTAAGATTTCGGGAAGAACCGTATCAAATAAGTTCTTTACCGTTAAATTTGACACGGATTACAATATAGTAAGCATCTTTGATAAAAAGAATCACCGCGAGGTTATAAGGAACGGTGAAAAGGCTAACCGCTTTATTGTTCTTGAGGACTATAACGATTGCTATCCCACCTGGGAGCTTCAGATGTCCTCCCGCGATAAAACCTATTTTATCGACACAGTATCCGACGTTTACGAAATCAACGACGGTGCAAGATGCGGTATTCATTTAAAGCGCAAGCATATGGACAGCGTAATCGAGCAGATCATCTGGTTCTACAACGATATGCCGAAAATCGACTTCGAAACCAAGGCGGATTGGCATCAGATAAAGCAGCTTCTTAAGGTATCCTTCCCCGTTGACATCAACTCCGACAAGGCAAGCTATGAAATCCAGTTTGGAACAATCGAGCGTCCCACCCACTTCAATACATCCTGGGATCAGGCTAAATTTGAGGTTTGCGGACACAAGTACGCCGACCTTTCCGAGGGCTGCTACGGTGTCAGCCTTATTAACGACTGTAAGTACGGTCACGATATCCATAACGGCGATATGCGTCTTACCCTTATCAAGTGCGACTGGAATCCCGGTAACACAGGCGTATATAACGACCAGGGCGAGCATTCCTTTACCTACTCTATTTATCCTCACGCAGGTAATCTTGCATCCTGTGACGTGGTTAAGTACGCCTACGACCTTAATATGCCTATGACCGCTGTTAAGACCGAGGGTAAGGGTAGCCTTCCAAGGGAGTATTCTCTTGTTTCGGTTGACAAGGATAACGTAATAATCGAAACCGTCAAGGAAGGGGAATATGACGAAAAAACAGTTATACGTATGTACGAAACCAAGAACACCCGTACAAAGGCAACTGTTAAATTCGGCTTTGACGTAAAGGAAGCATACGTATCCGACCTTTCCGAAAAGGAGATCAAGAAGCTTACGGTCAAAAACAACTCCGTCAGCCTTGATATTAAGCCCTTTGAGATTGTAACACTTAAGGTAAGATAAAAAAGACTATATAAAAGGGATGTAGAGTACGGTATTCTACATCCTTTTTCAATATCTTTTCCTCTATTTGCAATTCGTCCCCGCAAATATACGATTCGTCCCGAAATCACCGTATAAGCAAAAAACTGTGTTATAGTCAAATCAACAAATCAATACGAAAGGTGTGACTAAATTGAATAATAAAAAGAAGGAAAAGGAGCCGAAGCAGAAGCCGAAATTCGGTACTCTTTCCTGCGTGCGGTTTATGTGGCGAATGGCTCTGAAGCACGAGCCGATGATTATCTTCGTGGGTATGATTACAATTACCCTGCTCTTCGTTCTTAATAATCTTATAGGCTTGTTTTTATCTCCTATGATAATTTCATCCATTGAGCAGGCGTTTCCTGTTCATAAGGTTATTATTACTATTTTAATTTTTATCGGCGCAGGTATGCTTGTTGACGGCTTAAAGAACTATCTCGGCGGCTTTGAATGGTACTCCCGTATAACTCTGCGCTCCATTATATCGAGTATGATCAGTGATAAATGCGCCCGTGTTTCCTACTCTACGTTTATTGACGATAAGAAATTCGGAGAAGCCCGCAGAATAGCCTCAAACGCAACAGGCTCTAATTCGGCGGCTTCGGAAGCTATTTGGCAAACTGTCCAATCGCTTATGGTTAATCTCATTAACTTTGCAATTTACGTAGTAATGCTTACCGCTATTAAACCTATTTTGCTTATTATAATTCTTGCTACGACAGTACCGGGATATTTTTACAGTAAATACATTAACGCCTGGGGCTACAGACATAGGGAGGAAAGAGACGAGATAGACCGCGGTCTTTCCTGCGTTCTTCAGGAGTCTTCAAACATTGTTTCCGCCAAGGATATTCGTATGTTCGGTATACGACCCTGGTTTGACGATATGTATAAATCGGGTATCAGACTTCTTGACGCCTTCCACAACAGGGGCGCAAGGGTGTATATCTGGAAAAATATACTTGATATTATATTTACCTTCCTGCGTAATGGCGCCGCCTATATTTACTTGATAGCTATGATTCTGGATAATGGAATGTCCGCATCGGAGTTCCTTCTCTACTTCTCTATGGTTGGTGGATTTTCGGGCTTTGTGTCCGGTATTCTCGGAGGTATGTCCGACCTACGCAACAAGTGTCTTGATATTTCCGCAATCCGCGAGCTGCTTACATATCCCGACGACTTTCCTATGGAAACTGGCGAGGACGTTCCTCACACAGGAAAACCCGGTGTGATCCGTTTTGAAAACGTTTCCTTCCGCTACCCCGGCAAGGAGGACAACCCCTACGTGCTTAAAAACATAAGCTTCACCCTCTCCTCCGGAGAAAAATTGGCAGTTGTAGGTGTAAACGGAGCAGGTAAAACTACTCTTATTAAGCTGCTTGTCGGCTTTTATGACCCAACCGAGGGACGGATAACTTATAACGGCGTTGACCTTCGCGAGCTTAAAAGACGGGAATATTACAAAGAGTTCTCCGCTGTGTTCCAGGATATTAACATATTTGCGGGAACGGTGGCGGAAAACGTAGCTGCGTCTATGGTAGACGTAGATAAGGATAGGGTAAAAAAATGTATTGCATACGCGGATCTGACAAAGAAGGTAGAATCTATGCCTTTGGGCTACGATACCCTGCTCAACCGTAATGTGTATGAGGATGCCCAGGACCTTTCAGGCGGTGAGCGCCAACGCTTGGTTTTAGCCCGCGCTCTTTACAAGGAGGCTCCCATTCTGATTCTTGATGAGCCGACGGCGGCGCTTGACCCAATTGCGGAATCGGAAATTTACAGTAAATACAACGATATGACAAGAGGAAAAAGCGCGGTGTACATATCTCACCGATTAGCCTCTACCCGATTCTGCGATAAGATTCTTCTGATTGATAACAATATAATCGCCGAGAAAGGCAGTCACGAGGAGCTTATACGCCTTGGAGGCAAGTACGCAGAGCTGTACCAGGTGCAAAGCAGCTATTACCGTGATAATTGCGAAAATGCCGAGGGAGGTGACGGTAAATGAGTAAAAACAAATCTAAAAAAATATCCAACCGTGAAATGCTGAAAATAACAAAAAGGGCGTTTTGTACTCTCTACCGTATGCATCCCCTTGTAATGGTATCGGGAATCATCCGTACCCTATGGGGCGCTCTCACCCCTTATATCGGTATATACCTTTCCGCTCAACTGATCGGTGAGCTTGCAGGAAACAGAAATCCCGAAAGACTGCGTATATTAGTTTTATGGACCTTAATTTCCGCAGCATCCATAGGGCTCATAGGCTCTGTTCTTGACAGATGGAACGACGCTCAAAGGCGTAAAATATGGTACGCAAACGAGTACCTGTTTATCGAAAAGAGCTTATCTATGGATTTTGTCCGTGTGGATGACAGCGAAACGCAAAAAATGCTCTCAATAATAGACCAGAATCAGCAAGGCGGCGGATGGGGACTTATGAAGGTAATAGACCAGATAAACGGCGTTATACATAATATCTTCTCTATTGCAGGCGGTATTGCGCTGTCCGTAACTCTCTTTACCACTCCCGTACCCGAGTACGCAGGCAAATGGACTATACTTGACAGCCCCGCATTTTTACTTGCCATTATTGCCGCTATGTTTATAATCCCCGCCATATCGGCAATTATTTCCAATAAAGCGAATGCCGTATTCGCAAGAGGCTCTACAGATCATAATCTTGCCAACCGTCTTTTCGGTTACTTCTGTTATATGGGTCAAAACTATCAGATGGCAACAGACCTTCGTATGTATGAGGGTTGGGCAAGCACGTCTATGGCGCACACCCTGAAAAAAACAGGCTTATTTGATTCAAAGGGAGAAAGAGCGAAGCAGGCTAAAGGCAAGGTAGGACTTCTCCACACCCTTTCCGGAGCCGTATCAAAGCTGTTTCAGCTTCTCGTTTATCTTTACGTTTGTCTTAAAGCAAGGGTAGGCGCCTTCGGTGTGGGCGGTATTACACAGTATGTGGCTGCGGTTACAGCCGTAGCTACGGGAGCGTCAAGATTCATTTCCCTGTGGGGAGATATGAAAAACAATGCCGTTTTTGTAAAGCTGATATTTGAATACCTTGATATCCCCAACGAAATGTATCAGGGTAGTCTTTCCACGGAAAAGCGCAGGGATGCAGACTATGAAATCGAGTTCCGTAACGTATCCTTCAAGTATCCGGGGTCGGACACCTACGCTCTTAAGGACGTAAATATGAAATTCCGCGTTGGTGAAAAGCTTGCGTTGGTAGGACGAAACGGCTCGGGCAAAACCACTTTTATAAAGCTTCTCTGCCGTTTGTATGACCCCACCGAGGGAGAAATTCTGCTTAACGGTATTGATATACGTAAATACGATTACGACGATTACAGAAGCGTATTTGCCGTGGTTTTCCAAGACTTTAAGCTCTTCGGCTACACTGTAGGACAAAACGTAGCCGCCTCCGAAAAATACGATGCGATAAAGGCAAGAGATTGTCTTGTCAAGGCGGGCTTTGAGGAAAGGCTTAATTCCTTACCCGACGGCTTGGAAAGCTATATCGGTAAGGCGCGAAGCGACACGGGCTTTAACTGCTCGGGCGGCGAGGCTCAGAAAATTGCTCTTGCCCGCGCGCTCTACAAGAATTCTCCTTTTATAATTCTTGATGAACCGACAGCGGCTCTTGACCCCCTTGCCGAGGCAGAGGTATACTCAAACTTTAACTCCATAGTGGGAGACCGTACCGCTATTTATATCAGCCACCGTCTTTCAAGCTGCCGCTTCTGTGACGAGATTGCCGTATTTGACGAAGGCACCGTCGTTCAGAAGGGCGAACACGACCGGCTCGTTTCCGAAGAAGGCGGCGTTTACGCTTCTCTTTGGAATGCGCAGGCTCAATATTATGCATAATTACAAATAGGGTATTTCGCTAATACAAGCATACATCCCCGAGTCGACAAAATCGGCTCGGGG
>JAZQLK010000157.1:0-2070 GCA_045542635.1 Eubacteriales bacterium | reverse complement strand
AATATCGTTGAAAAAAACACACATTGTCTTGATAGACCAATGTGTGTTTTTTTCTGGGGTGGGTAATGAGATTCGAACCCACGGCCTTCAGAGCCACAATCTGACGCTCTAACCAGCTGAGCTATACCCACCATATATGGCGTACCTTGAGGGATTCGAACCCCCGACCTACTGCTTAGAAGGCAGTTGCTCTATCCGGCTGAGCTAAAGGTACAAAAAAATGGAGCGAGTGATGGGAATCGAACCCACGCGACCAGCTTGGAAGGCTGGAATTCTACCATTGAACTACACTCGCAAATTACTATTGCCTTTTTGCTCTAATATAATATCACAGGAAAAATCCTTTGTCAATAGGTTTTTGAAAAAAATTAAAATAATTTTCCTTTTTAAGACGGCAACCGATTTTTCGGTTGCCGTCGGGAAGGGAAACTATACAAGGCATTAAAGGCAGATAATGCAAATTACCTTATAACGATAGCTTGAGAGCCCATTTGGGAGAAGCGAAGCTCAAACAAATCCATGCTGACGGAGAAAACTCCGCCGGCGGGGTCGGATAAGGTAACTGTGTTTCTTGTATAATCGTAGCCGATAAGCACCATGCAAGCCATGTTTGACTTAAGATAGAGTGTTTTACCGTTTACAACCCAAATGCGGGATATTGATGGGGTAATCTCAAAATCCTCGCATACCCATACTATTACAGGATTGCCCTTTGATACCTGACGGTAAAGCTCGTCGGTATTATAGCCCGTCATATCCGTAACTAAGGAATTTCCGCCGTTTGCCTGTATAAATCGGTTGGCGGCGTCAATTATAACGGGGGCGTAGCAGCCGTAGGAATTGTACTGACTTCTCGGGTTTCCCACGTTAGCCTCGTAGAAGCTCGTAAATCCAACGGGACCCTTGCTTAAATAAAGATCGCATAAATCGTTTATATCAACGTCATATTTAAGATACTTAAGAACGATACCGAGGGCGGTTATTTCATCTCCGCTCGGCAAGGAGGGATACTGTGAAATGTGAGTAACTGTTAAAAGATGAGATTTTTCCATTTTGCTGTATTCCTCGGTGGCGTTTATATAACCGCGGGCGTCAAGACCGTTTAAGGAAACGCCGTTTGAATCGTTAACGGATACGTCAAGATGGGCGTTTACCGTAATTAAAGCATCCTTATCGCATTTGATTGTTTTGGTACAGGTTGCGGCAAGGTAGGTTCCGCTTGAAAACAGCTCTGTTTCAAATTCGGTTTTTTCGCCGTTTATTTCAAGATATCCTCGGTTTACCGTGTTCATACCAACGGAGGAATCAACGTACATTTCCGCGCTGAAATAAAGAACGCTTTCGTTTAAGTATTTGTAAACGCTCCATTCAACTCTTATGTTGGTTTCCGTAAAATATTCGCCCGTAACGGTTCCGCTTTTTTCGATTACGGGAATTTTTGTGGGTTGAATAACCGTGTTATTGCCTCCGTTCCCGTTGGGTATATCCGTTGAATTGCCTCCTTGCGTTGTGGTACTGTCGGAGTCCGACGGATGCATAGAAGAGGCGTTTGCGTAAAACACCATAGCGCATACAAGACACAGTAAAATTAAAATCACGCAGGATAAATATTTTTTCATTTTTTCTTTTTCCTTCCTTTGCTTTGCGTTGCTTTATGTATGATTTTATTATAACGGAAAAATTTACCATTTCAACAGTAACCGTACGACAGAAAAAGCTGTAAACCGACAATGCGACCTTAATCGCCAAGGTATTTTGTCACCTTGAAAATTAAAACGTAAAATATTGCGATTACTTGTTTTTTTCTCTATTATATGATATACTTTATATAAGAATGTTATTTAAAGAGGTAACTATGGAAGCAAAGCAGAGAATAGATTATTTGAGGACAGTTATAAAATACCATTCCAAGAGGTATTACGAAAACGATGCCCCCGAAATATCCGACTTTGAATATGATAAAATGTTTGAGGAGCTAAAGAGCCTTGAGGCTGATCATCCCGAATATTACGATCCTGCATCCCCCATTCACAGAGTGGGAGGCAAGGCGCTTGATAAATTTGAAAAGGT
>JAZQLK010000156.1:0-4941 GCA_045542635.1 Eubacteriales bacterium | reverse complement strand
CTCACTTCGGCGAGTGCAAGATACTCGAATGTGCCGACGGAACACTCCGTGTTTACAGCTCCTGGAACGGCTACGGCTGTGTGGTTTATTCCGAGTCCAAGGACAACGGCGTAACATGGGGACCCATTCAAAAGATGGAGGAGCTTCCCGCACAGCGTTCAAGTATGCAGTTCGTGCTTGACACCTACGCCGATGAGCTTACCTATTTTATGGTTTGGGTAAACACACAGACAACACACGAAAAGAAATACGATTGCTGCGACGATATTGTAATTGACGAAGAAAATCACGATTTTGATGACGGCGTTTGCTCCGAGTGTGAGTACGCATGTCAGCACACAGGCGGCGAAGCTACCTGTACCGATAAGTCTGTATGTACCAACTGTAACGCATCCTACGGCGAGCTTGACGCTGACAATCACACAGGCGATATCGTTTGGGTAAAGACGGAAGAAAAGCACTCAAAGATTTACGATTGCTGCGAGGCTATCGTTTCCGCAGAGGCTGATCACGATTTTGAGGACGGCGTATGCGCGGAATGTGAAAAGACTTGCGCTCACAAGGGCGGTAACGCTACCTGCTCCGCTAAGGCGATATGTGAGCTTTGCGGACTTACCTACGGTGATTTTGACGAAAGTAATCACGAAGAAGAAATAACCTGGACAAAGACCGCTGATAAGCATAGCGGTATTTACAATTGCTGTAACACAGTTGTAGCAGACAACCAGGATCACAATTTTGAAAACGGTGTATGCGCAGACTGTGAATATGCTTGCCAGCATACAGGCGGCGAAGCTACCTGTCAGAAGAAGGCGGTTTGCGAGATTTGTGAAGAAGAGTACGGCTCAACAAGCTTTACAAACCACGAGCAGGAACACAGATATATCCTGCTTGGACAGACAAGACACCAGAAATACTACCCCTGCTGTAACGACCGCGAGGCAGAGGAACGCCACACCTTTGAAAACAGCGTATGCACTGTCTGCGGATACGAATGCACATCCCATTCAGGCGGTACCGCTACCTGTAAGACAAAGGCTGCTTGCGAATATTGCGGAGCGCCCCACGGCGAGCTTAACGCAAGCAATCACGAGGGCAACAAGATTTGGAAATATACCAGCGAAGGACATTGGCAGGAATATGATTGCTGCGGCGCATCCGCAACAAGCAGATTACGTCATACCTTTGAGGACGGTAAATGTACAGTCTGCGAATACGAGTGCGCTCATACCGGCGGCTTGGCAACCTGCACAACACAGAAGAAATGTACAATCTGCCAGTCATACTACGGCTCCATAGACCCCAACTACCATAACATAGACTTGAATAACTGGACCTTCGATCCTCAAAATGAATCCCACTATCGCGCTTGTCTTTACGGCTGTGATACAAGATTCGACGGCGCGGCTTGCTCCGGCGGCACAGCTCACTGTCAGAGCAAGGCTATCTGCACAACCTGTAGAAATTACTACGGCGATTATGGCGATCACTATTTTGGAAGCAACAGCTACAGCTGGAAGTACGGAAGTGAAAACGGCGTACACTGGGTAAAGTGTCAGAGAAGCGGCTGCGACGGTAAAATGAGAGAAGAAGAATGCTCCGGCGGTATTCCCACCTGCGCATCCCCTGCATACTGCACAACTTGTAGGAATCCTTACGGTGAAACAGATCCCACAAATCATAGAAAATCAGGCGCATGGTCCTTCGATCCCGAAACAAATACCCACTATTACGCTTGCCTTAACGGCTGCGATGCAAGATACGACGAGGATGAATGTACAGGCGGTAGCGCAACCTGCTCCGTTCTCGCTAAGTGCGACGTTTGCCAAAACGGCTACGGTGAATTTAATCCCGCAGTACACGCATACGACCAGGCAGTTAAGTCTGATGATTATCTTACAAATACACCCGACTGTACAACAAAGGCTATATACAAGTACTCCTGTCTTTGCGGTCTTGCGGGTGAGGAAACCTTTACCGGCTACTATAAGCACACCTATGAAACAGAAACCTCAACTAAATGTCAGCTTTGTAACGCAGACAGAATAAGCGACGGTCTTGAATTTACCTTGAGTGATGATGAGACCTATTATATCGCAAATAAAGGAACCTTTAACGGTACTCACCTCTTTATCCCCGGCACTTACGACGGCAAGCCCGTTCTTGAGCTTGAGGAATGGATGTTCGGCTATGGCTCGGGAACAAACCTCGTATACGTTTATATCGCTGACGGCGTTGAGAAAATAGGAGACTACTGCTTTGACGGCGCAACCGCCCTTGCGGACATAAGAGTTCCCAACTCCATTAAATTCATTGGCCCTGGCGCCTTTGGCTCAGTTCCTCAAACAGGATCAACGGCTAAAGCTCCTAAAAACGCTACGGTAAGCGGCAACGGAAAATACATCGGTAACGAAACAAATCCTTACCTTGTATTAGTAGCGGCTACCAACACATCTATCCGTGAAATTTATATCCACGACGATACAGAGGTTATTGCGAGCTACGCTCTTGCATACTGTCAGTCCCTTAACAACGTTTCATGGGGCGAAAACGGAGTAAAGTATATTAACGAATACGCATTCTCCAACTGCAGAGCAATCTCTACTCTTCATTTGCCCGAGGGCTTGATTGAAATCGGCGAATACGCATTCAGCATAAGAATGGATAAGCTCCACACGGTTTACATTCCCGCTTCCGTAAGAAAGATTGGCTTTAGTGCCTTCAGTCCCGCTCCTACTACATCATACGACTACCAGATGTTCTTTACAAACACATCCGGATGGTCATATAAGACAGCAAACGGATACACTCAGGTAGTAAACGCATCCAACTTTACCGGCGGTAAAAACGCGGCAAATTACTATGACGGCAGATACGAGTATTACTATACTCCTTCCGTATAATTATTAAAGCAATTATAAAAAATCCGACACCCCGTGTGTCGGATTTTTTTGTTATGTAGAAAATCCTCCCGAGGGCTTCGGGAGGATTTTTACTTTATTTAACGCTGAAAAGCAATTCACCGTAGGTGGGGATGGGCCAATAGTCAATGGAGGTCATAGACTCCATTTCGTCTATAACTGCGCGGAGCTTTTCCATTACACCGAGAACGTCGCGCTCATAAGCCTTCGCAATCTTCTCTGCTCCCGTCATACGCTTAACGAGGGAAATATTAAGCTCAAGCTCCTTTGTAAGCTGATATGCTCTTCCGTTCAAGTCGGAGAGCTTGGATGCGACCTGCTCCTCGTATCCCGGTGTCATAAACAAATCCTTCTTAAGCTTGATGGTTTCAGCAAGGAAATTTACGTATTTTGATACCGCAGGTAAAATAAGCTGATTTGCCATATCAACGGCAGTAAGCGCCTCGATATTTACAAGCTTGGAGTAGCTTTCAAGTAAGATTTCGCATCTTGCCTTAAGTTCAACCTCATTGAATACCTTATTGTCCTTAAAGAGCTTAACGTTCTTTTCGTCAAGCAGGTGAGGAAGAGCGTCGGGGGTGGACTTGTAGTTGGAAAGTCCTCTCTTTTCCGCTTCTCTTATCCACGCGTCGTCATAGCCGTTACCGTTAAAGAGAATTCTCTTATGCTTCTTTATTGTTTCTCTTACAAGATTATGAAGAGCGGGCATAAAGTCATCAGCTGCGCTGAGCACCTCGTAGAACTCGTTAAGCACCTGAGTAACCGCCGTATTGAGGAACGTATTGGTATCTGCAATGGATGCGGAGGAGCCAAGCATACGGAACTCGAATTTATTACCCGTAAATGCCACGGGAGAGGTTCTGTTTCTATCCGTAGTATCCTTGGGGAATTTAGGAAGAATATGAACGCCGATACGCATGGTTTCCTTTTCCTTGGCATCGTATTTTTCATCTCTTTCGATAGCCTCAAGGACCCCGTTAAGCTCGTCGCCGAGGAATATGGAAACTACCGCGGGAGGAGCCTCGTGAGCGCCAAGACGGTGGTCGTTGCTTGCGCTTGCAACGGAAATACGGATAAGGTCCTGATACTCGTCAACCGCCTTTATTACGGCACAGAGGAAGAGCAAGAACTGTCCGTTCTCATAAGGAGTTTCACCGGGCTCAAAAAGGTTTACGCCCGTATTTGTGGACATAGACCAGTTATTATGCTTGCCGCTGCCGTTAACTCCCTTGAAGGGCTTTTCGTGAAGGAGACACACAAGGTCGAACTTTTTCGCGATCTTCTGCATATACTCCATCATAATCTGGTTATGGTCAGTAGCTAAGTTAGTGGTTGTAAAGATAGGAGCAAGCTCGTGCTGAGCGGGAGCTGCCTCGTTATGCTCCGTCTTGGCAAGCACGCCAACCTTCCAAAGCTCCTCGTCAAGCTCCTTCATAAACGCCTGCACTCTGGGCTTTATAGAGCCGAAATAGTGGTCGTCAAGCTCCTGTCCCTTGGGAGGCTTAGCGCCGAAAAGGGTTCTGCCCGTGTATACAAGGTCGGGACGCCTATAGAAAACGTCCTTATCTACAAGGAAATATTCCTGCTCCGCGCCAACGGTCGTCTTAACGGAGGTTACGTCCTCGTTGCCAAAAAGCTTAAGGATCTTAAGCGCTGCCTTACCGAGAACCTCCATAGAACGGAGCAAGGGTGTCTTTTTATCAAGAGCCTCTCCGCCGTAGGAGCAGAAGGCTGTGGGAATACAAAGTGTTCTATCCTTGATAAATGCGTAGGAGGAGGGGTCCCAAGCAGTGTATCCTCTTGCCTCGAAGGTAGCTCTGATTCCGCCCGAAGGGAAGGATGAAGCGTCACTCTCACCCTGAACAAGCTCCTTGCCCTTGAATTCCATAATGGCTTTATTATTCTTAAAGGAGATAAAGCTATCATGCTTCTCAGCGGTAATACCCGTCATAGGCTGGAACCAATGGGTATAGTGGGTCGCTCCCTTTTCAATAGCCCATTTCATCATAGCCTCTGCCAC
>JAZQLK010000155.1:0-4329 GCA_045542635.1 Eubacteriales bacterium | reverse complement strand
GAACGACATGGCTACGATCCGACGTGGTCTTGACCTTGAAGACCCAGCAAATGAGCCATTATATAATAAAGAAGGCTCCCTTGAAATGGGAGTTTCTCCTGAACAGGCTCCTGACGCACCAACTTATGTTACAATTCACTTTGAAAAAGGTGTTCCAACAGCTATTGACGGTGAAGAAATGAAAGGTCTTGCAATCGTTGAAAAGCTCAACGAACTCGGTGGCGCAAACGGTATCGGTCTTCTTGATATCGTTGAAAACCGTCTTGTGGGTATGAAATGCCGCGGCGTATACGAGACCCCCGGCGGAGCAATCCTTTACTTTGCTCACAACTACCTTGAAACTCTTTGTCTTGACAAGATGACAATGCATAAGAAGCAGGAGCTTGCTATTACGTTTGCAGACCTTGTATACAACGGTCAGTGGTACACACCTCTTCGTGAGGCTCTCTCCGCATTCGTTGACAAGACACAGGAGAACGTAACTGGTAAGGTTAAGATTAAGCTCTATAAGGGCAATATGATCAAGGCAGGCGCTTGGAGCGATTACTCCCTCTACTCCGAGGAGATCGCAACCTTCGGTGAGGACAATGTATACAATCAGGCGGACAGCGCAGGATTTATCAACCTCTTCGGTCTTCCCATCAAGGTACAGGCGCAGGTTAATGCAAAGAATAACAAATAAAGGCTCCCTCACCGAGGGGGCTGGCACCGCAGGTGACTGGAGGAGTCAAAATTACAGAAGATAACTCCTTCCACCACTACGTGGTCCCCCTCCCTCAAAGAAGGAGGCAGGACAGGCGCAGGTTAATGCAAAAAATCACAAGTGATTTTTTGCAAATGCAGAATGCAGAATGCAGAATGCAGAATGCAGAATGCAGAATGCAGAATTCAGAATGCAGAATTCAGAATGCAGAATGCAGAATTAAGTCAATTAAGCCTTCCTTGTGAGGGAAGGGGGACCGTTTGCGGTGGATGAGTAGAAAAAGCTCATTCCGCAACGGTTTGATACGTTTTCCAAGAAAACAAAAAAGAGATAAGGAAATTTGATTATGGACAAAATGTGGGCGGGAAGATTTGAAAAGGCTCTTGACAAAATGGCGGACGATTTTAATTCTTCCATTCATTTCGATAAAAAAATGTATAAGCAGGATATAAAGGGCTCCCTTACGCACGCGTCAATGCTTTGCGCCGTAGGTATTCTTAAGGATACGGAGCTTAAGGAGATTACAGGCGGACTTATATCCATACTTGACGATCTTAATAGCGGAGCGCTCACCTTTGACGAAAACGCAGAGGATATACATATGTTCGTGGAGGCAGAGCTTACCAAGCGTATCGGTAATACGGGCAAGAAGCTCCACACCGCAAGAAGCCGTAACGACCAGGTCGCTCTTGACCTCCGTCTTTATATGCGTGATGAGGCAAACGATATAGTAGCTCTTTTGAGAAAGCTTATTTCCGCCTTGCTTTTACAGGCAAAGGAAAATAAGAAGACTATAATGCCGGGATATACCCACCTTCAGAGAGCGCAGCCAATCACCTTCGCTCATCACCTTCTTGCATACTGTATGATGTTTCTCCGCGATATCACGAGAATCAACGATGCTGTAAGGCGTATGAATTACTCCCCCTTGGGCTCCTGCGCCTTGGCGGGCACCACCTATCCCACAGACAGAGATATGGTAGCAAAGGCGCTTAATTTCGACGGAGCTTGTATGAACTCCATTGACGGAGTTTCCGACAGGGACTATTGCATAGAGCTTGAAGCGGCATTTTCCACGGTTATGATGCATCTTTCCCGCCTTTCCGAGGAAATTATTCTTTGGAGCAGCTGGGAGTTTAAATTCGTGGAGCTTGATGATGCGTATACAACAGGCTCGTCCATAATGCCTCAAAAGAAGAACCCCGATATGGCGGAGCTTGTAAGAGGTAAAACGGGCAGAGTATACGGCGACCTTATGGCAACCCTTACAATGCTTAAGGGAATTCCCCTTGCATACAACAAGGATATGCAGGAGGACAAGGAGGCAATCTTTGACGCAACGGAAACCGTTAAGAAATGCCTTGAGGTTTTCGCGCCTATGATAGAAACAATGAAGGCTATTCCCGAAAATATGTACGCGGCGGCAAAGCGCGGCTTTATTAACGCAACGGACCTTGCCGATTACCTTACTAAGAGGGGCTTGCCCTTCAGAACCGCTTACAAAATCGTGGGCACAATAGTCGGTAAGTGCGTTAAGGAAAACAAGACCCTTGATGAGCTTACTTTAGATGAATATAAAGAATATTCCCATATTTTCGACAGCGACCTTTACGGAGAAATTTCTCTTGAAAGCTGCGTTGGAAAGAGGATATCCAAGGGCTCTACGGGCTATGCGTCCGTAGAGGAGCAGATAGCTTATGTTGAGGAGCAGTTAAAATGAAAAAGGTGTTTATAGACGGTAAGGCAGGCACCACAGGACTCAGAATTGCGGAAAGATTATCCCAGCGAGATGACGTAGAAATCATCTCGCTTTCCGACGATTTAAGGAAGGATGCAGATGCCCGTAAAAAAATAATAAACGAGGCGGATTTCGTATTTCTTTGCTTACCCGACGCTGCGGCAATTGAGGCTGCCGATATGGTAGAGAATGACAATACGGTTGTCATCGACGCATCCACCGCTCACCGTACCAATCCCCATTGGGCGTACGGCTTTCCCGAGCTTGGAGCGGAGTTCAACGATAAAATTGTTGAAAGCAAGAGAATTGCAGTTCCGGGATGCCACGCAAGCGGCTTTATCGCTCTTGTGTATCCTCTCGTAAAGAACGGGATCATATCAAAGGACGCTTTACTCTGCGCTCATTCCATAACGGGATACAGCGGAGGCGGAAAGGGTATGATTGCGGAATATGAGAATGAGGAAAGATGTCATCTCCTTGACGCGCCCAGACAGTACGGCGTAGCACAGAAGCATAAGCACTTACCCGAGATGGTAAAGATTACGGGACTTAATAACGCTCCCGCCTTCTGCCCCATAGTATCCGATTTTTATTCGGGCATGGAGGTAACTGTTCCCCTTTTCAAGAGTCAGCTTTTAAAGGGCGGAATCGAGGAAATTAAAAACATTTACAGAGAATTATATAATACCCCCATTATTTCCTTCAATGAGGGGGCGGACGAGGGCGGATTTTTGTCCGCTAACAAAATGAATGGCAAGGATTCAATGAGCATTGAGGTATACGGTAACGAGGACAGAATCCTTCTTGTGGCAAGATACGACAATCTCGGTAAGGGAGCGTCGGGAGCCGCCGTTGAATGTCTTAATATTAAGCTTGGCTGTGAAAAAACCAAGACGCTTGAAATTTAAGGAGCAATTATGGAAATTATTAAGGGCGGTGTTTGCGCCGCAAAGGGCTTTATGGCAGGTGGAATACACTGCGGAATAAGAAAAAACAAATCCAAAAAGGATCTTGCGCTTATCGTATCTGAAAACAGGGCCGCATGCGCGGCGGTTTATACCACCAACAAGGTAAAGGGCGCTCCCCTTACGGTAACTAAAAATAATATTTCGAACGGTTATGCTCAGGCGGTTATCTGTAACAGCGGCAACGCCAATACCTGTAACGCAAACGGTATTGAAATCGCAGAGGAAATGTGCGCTCTTGTATCAAGCGGTCTTAAAATAGACAAAACCGACGTTGTGGTTGCATCCACGGGCGTTATCGGTCAGCCTCTTGATATTACTCCCATTGCAAACGGTATGGACAGGCTTATCGCATCTCTGGGCAGAGAAAACAGTCAGGATGCGGCTGAAGGCATTATGACTACCGATACAAGATTTAAGGAAATTGCCGTAAGCTTCAAAATAGGCAACGTTGAATGTAGGATTGGCGGTATTGCAAAGGGCTCGGGTATGATTCATCCCAATATGGCGACTATGCTCGTATTTATTACAACGGACTGTAATATCAGCCCCAAGATGCTAAGTAAGGCATTGTCAAGCGATATTGCAAATACCTTTAATATGGTAAGCGTAGACGGCGACACCTCCACAAACGATATGGTAACCGTGCTTGCAAACGGTCAGGCGGGCAACTCTCTTATTGATTGCGAGGGCGAGGACTTTAACGCGTTTATGAAGGCGCTTAACTCCGTTACCGTATATCTTTGCCGTTGCATCGCGGGCGACGGAGAGGGAGCTACCAAGCTTCTTGAATGTGAGGTAAGCGGAGCGAAGGATGAAAAGACTGCTAAGGTTATCGCAAAGAGCATAATTTGTTCATCCCTCGTTAAGGCGGCAATGTTCGGCTCTGACGCAAACTGGGGCAGAATCCTTTGCGCCATAGG
>JAZQLK010000154.1:0-2559 GCA_045542635.1 Eubacteriales bacterium | reverse complement strand
AAAGAAGCCCTTAAAAAGGTTTCTGTTCTGACCGAGGGTGGCGCCAACCTCCGTACCCGTACCAACCGACGTAAGACGGTAGGAGGCAAGCTCAACAGCTCGCGCCGTACCCGCTATGTAGCCGCCGCTTTCCGCAATTCCGCCGCCCGGATTTTTAATAAGAGAGCCGATTGCCATATCCGCGCCAACGGAGCAGGGCTCCTTTTCCTCCGTAAACTCGCCGTAGCAGTTATCAACCACAACGTACGCCTTTGAACGGGCGTGAACGAAGGAGGCAATCTCTCCTATTTGATCAACTGTTAATGTGGGACGGTCAAGATATCCCTTGGAGCGCTGAATAAATACTACCTTTACTCTGTCGCCGAACTCCTTAAGCTTTGCATCAATTCCGTCAAAGTCGATTTCCGTTTTATTTTTAAAATCAACCTGCTCGTACTGTACGCCGAAATCCTTTAGAGAGCCGTTGCCTGCCTGTCCTTCAATTCCCACAACCTCGCAAAGAGTATCGTAGGGACGGTTTGTAACGGAAAGCATAACGTCACCGGGGCGAAGGAGACCGAAAAGACCGATTGTAAGAGCCTGGGTGCCGTTTACTATGGAATGACGCACAAAGGCGCTCTCCGCGCCCATTACCTCGGCATATATTTTATCAAGGGTATCTCTGCCCACATCGTCGTAGCCGTAGCCCGTTGTACCGCCGAACATAGATTCCGCAACTCTGTTTTCACGGAAGGCGTCAAGAACTCTTTCCGTGTTCTTAAAGGAAATTTCATCTATTTTTTCAAAAATCGGCTTAAGGGCGATTTCTGCCTCGCCTGCAATTTTGAGAATTTTTTCGGAAAACATATTTTACCTCAAATCAGTTTATTTTAGACAAAATGGCTGTTTTGAATTGAAACAGCCATTTGCGGTATTTACTTTAATTTTGCCTGCGCCTTAAGTCTTGACGCAGTATCAAGAATCTTCTTACGAAGTCTTATGGACTTGGGAGTTACCTCAATAAGCTCGTCCTCTGCGATATACTCAATAGCCTGCTCAAGAGAAAGGATTCTCGGAGGTGTCAGGATAAGAGCCTCGTCCGCGCCCTTTGAGCGAACTGCGGTAAGATGCTTCTTCTTGCATACGTTTACAACGATATCCTCCATCTTGGGACATTCACCAACTATCATACCCTCGTAAACGGGAGTCTGTACGCCGATAAACATAGCGCCTCTGTCCTGGGTATTGTAAAGACCGTAGGATGTAGCCTCTCCGTTTTCGGATGCGATAAGAGAGCCTGTATATCTTGTTACTACCTCTCCCTTAAAGGGCTGATAGCCGTCGAAGATGGTGTTAATAACGCCCTCGCCCTTGGTATCCGTCATAAACTCGCTTCTGTAGCCGAAAAGACATCTTGAGGGAATAAGATATTCGATTCTTGTTCTTGAGCCTACCTTACCCATTTCAAGAAGCTCACCCTTACGGGAGCCAAGCTTCTGTACTACGGAGCCAACCGCATCGTCGGGAACGTCGATGGAGGTTCTTTCCATAGGCTCGTGAAGTATGCCGTCTATTGTCTTATAAAGAACGTGGGGTGTGGAGCAGCAAAGCTCGTAGCCCTCTCTTCTCATATTCTCAATGAGGATTGCAAGGTGCATTTCACCTCTTCCCGCAACCTTGAAGGAATCGGTGGTATCTCCGTCCTGTACGCGGAGAGATACGTCCTTAAGAGTTTCCTTGTAAAGACGGTCTCGGATCTGACGTGTGGTTACGAATTTACCCTCCTGTCCTGCGAAGGGGCTGTCGTTTACGGAGAAGGTCATTTCCATCGTAGGCTCGGATACCTTAACGAATTCAAGGGGCTCAACCTTATCGGGGGAGCAAAGTGTATCGCCTATGGATATCTCCTCAACGCCTGAGAAGCATACGATATCGCCAACGGTGGCTGTCTGTACGGATGACTTTGAAAGTCCCTCGAACTGATAGATTGACACTATCTTTGCGCGGCGGGGCTTTTCGTCGGAGTGGTAGTTGCATACGGAAACCTCCTGGTTTACCTTAAGAGTTCCGCGTTCAATTCTGCCTATACCGATTTTACCAACGTAATCACTGTAATCTACGGAGGAAACGAGAAGCTGGAGTCCGTCGTCATCCTCTCCCTCGGGGGCGGGAATATAGTTTACGATAGTATCAAGGAGAGGGATAAGGTCCGTACCCTCCTCGTCGGGAGAGAGGGATGCGGTGCCTGCTCTGCCTGAGCAGAAAAGCATGGGAGAGTCAAGCTGCTCGTCCGTTGCGTTTAAGTCGATAAGAAGCTCTAAAACCTCGTCGATAACCTCAAGGATTCTTGCGTCGGGACGGTCAATCTTATTTACTACTACGATAATTCTGTGGTTAAGCTCCATAGCCTTCTGAAGAACGAATCTCGTCTGGGGCATAGGACCCTCGGCAGCGTCAACAAGAAGGATAACGCCGTTTACCATCTTAAGAATACGCTCAACCTCACCGCCAAAGTCTGCGTGACCGGGGGTGTCGATTACGTTAATCTTCTTGTCACCGTAACGGATAGCAGTGTTCTTT
>JAZQLK010000153.1:0-4040 GCA_045542635.1 Eubacteriales bacterium | reverse complement strand
AAATTATTTCTGTAAACCACTTTGTTTTACCGACATATTTCAATTTTATTACGGATGCTTTGCATCCTACACCTCATCCACCACAAGTGGTCCCCCTTCCCCTCAAGGTGAAGGCTTAAATTGTATACCCTTCCTTGTACCACGCGACTATTACGTGGTTTTATGTGCCCAAAATGAAAAAAATACCGAAGCCGAGGCTTCGGTATTTTATTTCGTAATAAAATTACATTGTTACAAGGAAGAATCTGAGCGCGAAGAGTATAGCGATTACTGTAACGGGAATATCCTTCTTTGTATACTTACCCATGCAAGCGGTAATGATAACGTATGCGATAGCGCCAACTGCAATACCGTTGGAGATGGAGTAGGTAAGAGGCATCATAATGAGTGCGAGGAACGCGGGAACCGCGCTTGCGATATCATCCATATCAACCTTTGCAAAGCCCTTGAGCATAAGTACGCCAACGTAAATAAGCGCGGGAGCTGTTGCGCATGCGGGGATGATAACTGCAAGAGGTGTAAGGAAGAGGCAGAGGAAGAAGCAAGCTGCTGTTACGATGGAAGCAAAGCCTGTTCTGCCGCCTGCGCCTACGCCTGCCGCAGACTCAACGAATGTTGTACATGTGGATGTACCGAGGATCGCACCTGCAACAGTTGCGATGGAGTCGGAATTCATACATTCTCTGAGGTTTACGGGGTCGCCGTTTTCGTCGATCATATCTGCCTGAGATGCAGTACCGTAAAGTGTACCGATTGTATCAAACATATCAACAAGAGCGAATGTAATTACGAGAACGATTGCGTTAATAACCGCGGAAGCTCCGCCGCTGAATACGCTGAAGCCCTTGAATGCACCGATAATACCGATTTCGCCGAATGCCTTGAAGGATTCGCCGATAGCGCCCATATTGAAGTCGGGAGCTGTCCAGGTTGTAAGGTAGTAAAGAACGGATACACCTGCGATGGTGATAATTACGGAGCCCTTAACGTTCTTCTTGGAAAGAATTGCCATAGCAAAGAGACCGAGAAGAGCGAGAACAACGGGAGCAATAGCCTTCCAGCCCTCAAAGAACGTCTTTCCTGCGATTGCGCCGTGGAAGTCGAAGAGCTGTACGAAGGTGTACTGGTTAGCCTGAATAATGCCAACGTTCTTGAAGCCGATGAATGCGATAAAGAGACCGATGCCTGCGGGAATTGCCTTCTTAAGGTTTTCGGGAAGAGCTCTTGCGATGTACTCGCGAAGACCTGTAAGTGAAAGTATCATAAATATGATACCGGAAAGAAGGATAACGCACAAGCCCTCCTGATATCCCTTGATTTCGTCGCTGCCGGAAAGAACTGCGGGAAGCACAAAGGATACGAAGAAGAAGGAGTTAAGACCCATACCGCACGCCTGAGCGAAGGGCATCTTTGCGTAAAGAGCCATAAGGAGCGTACCGATTACCGCTACCAAGATGGATGCAACGTAGGTCGCGTACCAAATCTTAGCCATAGGACCGCCAGCGTTGGGATCATAGAAGCTTGTAATCTGGTTGGGGTTGGTTACTACAATATAAGCCATTGCAAAGAAGGTTGTAAGACCTGCAATGATTTCTGTTCTTATAGTAGAACCGCGCTCACTGATTTTGAAAAATCTGTCTAATTTTTCTCTCATGTTGATTTCCTTTCAATAAATTTTATTTTACAATATAAAATTGCAACTTCAGTATACCACACTTTAAAATAAAATTCAACATCCTTTTCTCAAAAACGACATTTTTTTGTCACTTTGTCTTCACATTCCCGATATCGGATACAAATCTCCTCATTTCCATTACCCCGTTTACGCTTCCGGCGGCTATTATAACCCTGTCCTGCTCTGCATCATCCAAATTAAGAAATGCTTTGAAGGCATCCCTGTCGGAAGAAAACGCCATTTGAAGCATAATCGGCATTTTACCGTTGCACCTTGCATCCATAAATTCACCCCGATCAAAAATTTTACAATAATATTTTGCGTAAAGGAAAGCAAAATATCGTTGGTAATTACTTCTATACCTTGACAAACGCGATTTTTTTATTTATAATAAATTCGAACTGGATCGGACGGTCGCGCGGTATCACGCCGAAAGGTATTACCGTGAGGAAAGTCCGTGCTTCGCAGGGCAGGATAACTGATAACGTCAGCCGAGGGTGACCTTAGGGAAAGTGCAACAGAAAATTACCGCCATTTATGGTAAGGATGAAAACGCGAGGTAAGAGCTCACGACACGCCACGGTAACGTGGGGTGGGTGTAAACCCTATCCGAAGCAACACCGTTTGCGAGATTTTATTTGCCCGATAAGGCTTTTTGCCGTCTCGTGGGTGGCACGCATTATTGCGGAGCGTTCCGGTGACGGAGCGCAAAGATAGATGACCGTCTATTACAGAACACGGCTTACAGATTCAGTTCATTATAAAACGCAAAACGCGACACTCAGTGCCGCGTTTTTCTTTTTTATTCAATTTTATCCGCCCTTAACCCATAAAAAAATCAAAGGCAAGCATAAGGGCAAAGCCTACGAGTAAGGAGTAGGTTGCTCCGCTTTCGTTACCGTGAGCGTGGGTCTCCGGTATCATTTCGTCGCTTATTACATAGAGCATAGTTCCTCCCGCAAATGCGAGGGCAAAGGGCAGAATAGCCGTAGAAATGCTTACTGCAAAATAACCGAGAAGCGTTCCCACAACCTCCACAACACCTGTTGCAAGAGCAATCAAGAAGGTCCTTCCCTTCTTCATTCCCGTCGCCAGCATAGGCGCAATGATGATCATACCCTCGGGAATGTTCTGTAAGGCGATACCGCCCGCGATCACGAGTGCCTCGGAGGTATTACCCGTACCGAAGCCTACGCCTGCGGCAATACCCTCGGGTAAATTGTGTATGGCGATTGCCATAACGAAAAGAAGTACCTTGTTAAGCTGCTCGTTATTATGCGGATGCTGCTCCCCGTCAACTCCCGTAAGCTTGTGAAGATGGGGCACCAATCTATCCATAAGGTTTACGCACAGGGCGCCGAGGAATATTCCCGCAACCGTTATGGGAAGGGCGTATTTCCCGCCGAGAGCAATGGATTCCCCAATCAAGCCGAAAACCGCCGCACAAAGCATAACTCCCGCCGCAAAGGCAAGCACTATGTCGTTAAATTTATGACTCGTATGCTTAAAAACGAAGCCAAGGAGGGCGCCGATAACCGTAGCGCCGCCCACTCCAAGGGCTGTAAGCAATACAATCTGCAAAGATATCACAACCTTTCAAATAGCCTACTGCTATTATATCGAATTAAAAATAAAAGGTTAAAGGAAATTAAAGAGAGGAAAGCTCTCCGAAGCTGCCCTTAAGCGCAGGATAAAGCTTTTTGTAAAGCCCGTAGTATTTCATATACTCGGTGTGATTTGCGCTCTCATACTCTGTCTTTTCCTTTTCGGAAACGCAGATATCACAGCCCTCCTCAACAGAGCCGAACACTCCTGCGGCAACTCCGCCCAGAATTGCAACTCCAAGAGCAGCGCATTCCTGTGAAACCAAGGTTTTTACATCAATTCCGTACACGTCTGCGATGATTTTCTTCCAAAGCTTACTCTTTCCGCCGCCTCCGCAGACAACCATATCGGATACGTCAATGCCAAGCTCGGAAAGAAGCTCAACACAGCTGTAAAGGGAATAGGACACGCCCTCCATAGTAGCTCTTGCCATATGAGCGCGTGTGTGCATTGCCGAAAGGCCAAAGAACACGCCTCTTGAATTTACGTCGAGAATAGGAGTTCTCTCTCCCATAAGATAGGGTAGGTATATAAGCTTGTCGGAGCCGATTTTAATTTCCGCGCTCTGCATATCAAGCTCCCTGTAGGAAATATCCTTAGCAAGATTTCCTCTGAACCAGTTAAGGGAAAGGCCTGCCGCCTGTGTAACGCCCATAACGTGCCATTTACCCGGTACTGCGCAGCAGAAGGTATGAATTCTTCCGTTTTTGTCAAAAATCGGCTTATCCGTATGAGCGAAAACAACTCCGCTTGTGCCGAT
>JAZQLK010000152.1:0-5871 GCA_045542635.1 Eubacteriales bacterium | reverse complement strand
CACGCCGTAAACAACGGCCCCATAGTTGCGGGTAGCGATCAGACAAGGGGTAATTTCTTATACTATAAGGCGGCAAGGATTCCTTACGCAAGAAATCACGATGCGGGCTTCGACTCCCGCTACGGCGGAGAGCATACTGTTGACGTCCACGCAATCTTCCCGAATTTCGACGCCGACGTAAACGATCCCGCAAGCTACGATTTCCCCTGCACCGACCTTTACACAAAGCAAATATTCGATGCGGGCACGGAGCCCTTCTACCGTCTCGGCTCCAAAATCGAGCACGGAATCAAGAAATACGGCACAGTTAAGCCAAAGGATTTCAAAAAATGGGCTCAAATTTGCGAGCATATTATCGCCCACTATACCGAGGGCTGGGCAGATGGCTTTAAATACGATATAAAATATTGGGAAATCTGGAACGAGCCCGACCTTGACCCCGACGATAGCACCAACAAGCGCTGCTGGAGCGGCACGGAAAAGGAATACGCCGAGCTTTACGTTACAGCGTCAAATCACTTAAAGAGCCGCTTCCCCCATTTGAAGATTGGCGGTCCCGCTCTTGCGTGGAACGAGGACTGGCTCGAGCGCTTCTTCTGTAACGTTAAGGAGCTTAACGGAGGTAAAAATCCTCCCCTTGATTTTCTTTCCTGGCATTGGTACGGCACGGAGCCACGTAAAATGTCGGAAAAGGGTACGAGAATCCACGATATCGCCGTAAAAGCGGGATATACAGGCTTCGAATCCATACTTAACGAATGGAACTACGTTCGCGGATGGAGTGACGAATTTATATACTCCATAAAGACCATTATCGGTATGAAGGGCGCCGCCTTTACCGCCGCTTGTATGGTTGAGGGACAGAAGAATCCCAAAATCGATATGCTTATGTACTACGATGCCCGTCCTACGGGAATGAACGGACTTTTCGACCTCTATACCCTTGAGCCTCTTAAAGGCTACTATCCCTTCCTTATCTTCTCAAAGCTTAAGGAGCTGGAAAACGGGGCTGAGGTTATTTCCGACGACGGTGATATTTACGCAATTGCCTCCGCAAAGGGAGATAAGGCGGCAATTATGCTTACCTATTATGCGGAAAACGATTACCTTCTTAATAAGGGCGTTACAATTGAAGCCGAGGGCTTTGATTTAAGCGGCGCCAAAATTTATATTACCGATGAGGAAAACACAATGTCCCTCTACCCCGCCCGTGAGTTTAAGGATAACAAGATAACGCTTTACTTAAAACGCAATTCCATAGTGTATATTGAAAAATGAAAATAAGCAAAAAAGAGCTGCTTGAAAGCAGCTCTTTTTAGTTTTTGTTAAAATCCGATCATTCACCGAGAAGATGCTCCATACCGCAGTCGATGATTGCGCCAACGTGCTCGTCAGCGAGGGAGTAATAAATATTCTTTCCGCTTCTCTTGATCTTTACAAGTCCGCTTGTTTTAAGAACGCGGAGCTGATGGGATACCGCAGACTGTGTGATCTCAAGAAATTCAGAAATTTCGCTAACGCACATCTCACTCTGTGTAAGAGCGGTAAGTATCTTAACTCTTGTGCTATCTCCGAAAACCTTGTAAAGCTCTGCAAGCTCCTCTAAAACGTCATTAGAGCGAAGGATGGCTTCCTTGATTTTTAATATTTTTTCCTGATTCATAATAACACTCCTATATGAACAAATATTCATATGTTCATTATAACGGTTGCATATGATAATGTCAAGAGGTTTTTAGTATTTATTATAAAAATTTATTCCTGCAAAGCCAAGCCGGTTTCAAAAGCCGTAAAATCTCATACGACATATCATCCACCGATTTACATCTCCCCTCCTTAAATTCCGCATTCTGCATTTAATTATTGACTTTTTTATTATATAATGTTAAAATTACATTGACTACTAAATTTAGCTTGGAGGCTTTTATGTTAGATAATGCAAAATGGATCGCTCATCCTACCGATATGGGCTTTGAGTGTCCCGTGTTTAAAAAGGAATTTAATTTAGGCAAGGCCCTTCGCCGCGCCGTTTTGAATATTACGTCAAGAGGCTGCTACTACGCAGAGCTTAACGGTAAAAGAATAGGCGATTTTATATTCGCCCCCGGATGTACATCTCTTAAGAGAGTGCAGATGCAGAGCTATGATATTACGGATATGCTTGCTACGGATAACACTATTACCGTGGCTCTTTCCAAGGGCTGGTTCCAGGGAAGAATCAACTGGAGAGGCTCTACGGACTATAAGCATATGTATGAAGCTCTTATTGCGGAAATCAAGCTTGACTACAAGGACGGCACAAGGGACGTAATCGTCACCGACGAAAGCTGGCTTTCCGCTCCCTCCAGGATCCGCTTCTCCGATTTCTATGACGGAGAGCATTACGACGCTACCTATGAGGAAAGCTTCGCGCCTTGCGTTACCAAGGATTATGATAAATCCTGTATAGTTCCTCAGCAGGGTGAGAAAATAATTGAACAGGAAAGAATCGCTCCTATGGAGATATTCACAACTCCCAAGGGTGAAACCGTTATCGACTTCGGTCAGAACTTAACGGGATATTTTGAAATTTCCGTAAACGCCAAGGAAGGAGACAAGATTTCCTTCTCCTTTGCGGAGGTACTTGACAAGGAGGGTAATTTCTACACGGAGAACTACCGTACCGCCAAGGCGGAGTTTGAATACGTATGCCGCGACGGATACCAGGTGCATAAGCCCTATCTTTCCTTCTGGGGCTTCCGTTATATAAGAGTAAACTCCTTCCCGGAAAGCGTAACCAAGGACTCCGTAACTGCCATTGTCATCCATTCCGATATGAAGCGTACGGGCTACCTTGATTCATCAAGCCCCCTTCTTAATCAGCTCTTCAAGAACATTATCTGGGGACAGAAGGGTAACTTCCTTGACATTCCCACAGACTGTCCTCAGAGAGATGAGCGTATGGGCTGGACGGGAGATGCAGAGGTATTCTGCAAGACCGCATCCTACAACTACGACGTTGAGAAATTCTTTGACAAATGGCTTAACGACCTTGTTCTTGACCAGCGCGAGGACGGAATGATACCAAACGTAATACCTCAGTACTGGAGTGACGAATGGACCCGCGCTGCTTGGGGTGAGGCATCAACCGTTTGCCCCTGGCAGATGTATATGACCTACGGAAATACGAAAATTCTTCGCCGTCAGTTCAATTCCATGAAGAAATACGTTGACTATATTACCGCAAACACCAAGGACAGATACCTATGGACGGGCTTTGATCATTTCGGCGACTGGCTTGGACTTGACGCCCCTGCGGGAAGCTACAAGGGCTCCTCAAACGAGGACTTTATAGCATCCGTATTCTATGCCTATTCAGCATCCCTCGTGGTTAAGGCGGGTAAGGTGCTCAACCGCAACGTGGATAAGTACGAAAGACTTTGCAACAAAATAATTGAAAAGACCAAAAAGACCTTTAAGACCTATAAGACGCAGACGGAGTGCGTTCTCGCTCTTTACTTTGATATTGCGGAGGACAAGGTATCGGTTGCAAAGCAGCTTGCGGATATGATCATTGCAAACGGCACTAAGCTTAAAACAGGCTTTGTAGGTACACCGTTCCTTCTTCACGCCCTTTCTCAAAATGGCTATACGGAGCTGGCATACGACCTTCTTTTACAGGAGGAGTTCCCATCCTGGCTCTACTCCGTTAAGCAGGGCGCAACCACAATTTGGGAGCATTGGGACGGCAAGAACGATAAGGGTGAGTTCTGGTCTAAGGATATGAACTCCTTTAACCATTACGCCTACGGAAGCGTTGCGGATTGGGTTTACGAGGTTGGATGCGGAATCAAGCCCGCAGCCCCCGCCTTTGAGAAGATCGTGATCGCTCCCCATCCTACGGATAAAATTGATATGTTAAGCGCAAGAATTGACACAAAATTCGGTACCGTATCATCAAAATGGCGTCATTTTGAGGGTAAGATAAGATATGAAATGGAAACTCCCGTTGATGACACCTTAATCGTTATTGACGGACGTGAATTCAAGGTTAACAAAGGAACCTACGTTTTTTAATGAATAAGATACTGATAGCTATGAGCGGCGGCGTTGATTCCTCCGTTGCCGCTCTTATAATGAAAAATCAAGGTAACGATTGCTACGGCGTTACAATGAAGCTACACAGAGAAAAGGATGAAAAAATCGGCGGATGTGTAACCACACAGGACATTGAGGACGCACGGCGTATATGCGACAAAATAGAAATCCCCTACTCCGTGGTTGATTTTTCCGAGGATTTTGACAAATACGTAATAAAGAGCTTTATTGAAGCCTATGAAAACGGAGCAACACCGAACCCCTGTATCGAATGTAATTACCGTTTGAAATTCGACAAGCTCTTCGAATACGGGAAATCATTGGGATACGATAAAATAGTTACGGGACACTACGCTAAAATAGAATATTCCGAGAAATACGGCAGAAGAGTTTTAAAAAAGGCTCAGGACGTATCCAAGGACCAGAGCTACGTTTTGTTCCGACTGACACCTTCTCAGCTTGAAAGTACGGTTTTCCCCTTGGGAGTGTTTACAAAAGAGGAAATCCGCAAAATGGCAGAGTCTGCGGGCTTTGGCATATCCGGAAAGAAGGACAGCCAGGATATTTGCTTTATTCCCGACGGTGATTACGTAAGATTTATTAAGGAATATACGAAAAAATCATACCCGTGCGGTAATTTTGTGACTGCGGACGGAAAAATTCTCGGCACTCATAAGGGAATTATCGGTTACACCATAGGTCAACGCAAGGGTCTGGGACTCGCTCTTACCCATTCTATGTACGTAACGGAAAAGCGTCTTGACACAAACGAGGTTGTAATCGGAGAAAACGAGGATCTGTTCTCCCGTGAGCTTTACGCAGACTCGGTAAATCTCAGCGCAGTTGATTTTATCGACACTCCCCTACGTATAAATGCAAAAATACGCTATAATCAAAAGGAACAGCCGGCTTTGGCTTCTATGGAAAACGGTCTTTTGCACGTTGTTTTTGATGAGCCTCAAAGGGCTATTTGCAAGGGTCAGAGCGTTGTGCTTTACGACGGAGACACGGTAATCGGCGGCGGAAGAATTATTTAAATGCAGAATGCAGAATGCAGAATTCAGAATGAACCGTCCCCGACCCCATTCACTATGATTGCCTGCGGCAAGTTATGATTGGCTATGCCAAACTATGATTGCTTCGCAAGCTATGAGTGCTACGCACGCTTAAGGTTAGCAATCATATCATAACGTTTACGGAGTAAACTCATAACATTGACTATGTCAATTCATAACACGCATAGCGTTCATAACTCCCTCCGTCATCCTGTGGATGAAAAAGGGAGGGGTAAGGTGTGGCAGTCGTCGCCCTAAAGGACTAGCTTCGCGTCGCTGAATTCAACCGAGGCTTGACCGAGGGAAGAACGAAGCGGTAACGACAACAGGCAGAATTCAGAATGCAGAATGCAGAATGCAGAATTAAAGTAAAGGGAATAATATGGAAAAGGAAAAGATAGACAGAATAAACGCCCTTGCCAAGAAGCAGAAGGCAGAGGGACTTACGGAGGAGGAAAGGATGGAGCAGAAGGCTCTTCGCGAGGAATATATCGCAGGCTTCCGCAAAAACCTCCGAAGCATACTTGACAACACCTACATCCAGACTCCCGACGGAGAAAAGAAAAAGGTTGAAAGCAAGAATAATAAATAAGAAAAAGGGGTTGTTGCAATAAGCACAGACCAAAAACAGACACGTGTGATAGCAAAACTATAATTTCAAGGTAAATATTATTAAATTTTAAGGTTGAGATTTTGTCTTGTGGCAAAATCTCTTCTTTTTATGTGTCTGTTTTTTAGG
>JAZQLK010000151.1:0-3096 GCA_045542635.1 Eubacteriales bacterium | reverse complement strand
ACCGTTGCGAGGATAAGGCAGAAGCTGTTGAGACACCTATCGGTTACGTACCCGTAGCTGAGGATATCAACATCGAAGGCCTCGATATCACCATCGATACTATCCGCGAGCTTCTTACAGTAGACGTTGAGTCCTGGAAGGAAGACGTTGAGAACATCAAGGAGTTCTACGCTCTCGTTGGCGACCACGTTCCTGCAGAAATGTACGAAGAGCTCGCTGCTCTCGAGGCAAGACTCGCTAAGTAATCAAGCTAAAAAACAAGACCGCCGTTCAATCGGCGGTCTTATTTTTTAGTGTTTTCAAGTATTCTTTGTGCTCTTTCTTTACTCTATAGCTTTCCAATGCCTTTTGAATAGCTTTATTGTGTACCCGGTTTTCGAGCCTTCCTTCCTCAAAAAAGCCAATTGTACTTTCATACTGTTTTGCAAGAGCCGTTGCAAAATACCAGGCACACATCATTTTAACATAATATTCAGAAGAATTTATCTGCGCTACCCTTTCGGCATATCTTAGTTCATAATCCTCATCAAGAAAATGCTTCATCAGCATTTCTATTCCGAAACGGACAGTATAAGGATGAGGGCTCTCCATCCATTCATAAGAATGCTTTAGTAACCGTTGTTTATCCTTAGTAAAAGCTTTTGGAGAAAACGAGTCGCAAGTGGCCCAGTTATTTATATAGGGCAAAAAGCGCTCCGTTTCAAAGTAGCATTCATCAATATCCCGTATTTTTTCGATAAGAAATGCATGAAGATTGTTTTCTTCATAATACTTATGAGGTAACTGCATCATAAATTCTTTCGCCTTTCGCTCGTCCATTTCCTTTGCCATTTTTCGAAGCAAAGGCGTTCTTACACCGATTACAGTATCAGGATCAACCGTTGGCATAAGCGCACATTGAAAAGACTTATATTTTTTATCACCTAATTCAAAAAGACACACTCTTATTTCTTTCATATAAACCTCAAACAAAAGAGCTTTCCTAAGGAATCATCCATAGGAAAGCCTTTTTTCTTAATATGTATTACGGTTATTATTTGCTGCATTGATCTGAAGATTGCGTATCTCTTCAAACTCCTCACGATGCTCTTTAATAGTAATGAAATTGATTATGTAAAATATAAGTGCCACAGTATTGAAAAGCGCATTGAAAACAATCATGCCTACAGACTCTCCGCGGGTAACAGCAGGCCCGCAATCATAATAAAGACCCTCCATATATTTACGAACCTTGTTCTTTACTACCATAGCTATAATTCCGATAGGTAACGTTACCAACGCATATACAAAAAACATATACGCATACACTCCCCATAAGGCACTAAGCTCGCTCCAGCTTATCAGAGCCACCATAAGGCTTAAAATAGAAATTCCTGCGCAAACACCACCAAAAATGGTGTAAACCTTGCTGAATATACTCCAAGCCTTCAGCTCCCATTTAAGTCTGAGATAGAAGTTATCCAGAAGCTTCTGTCTTCGCGCACTTCCGTTATCACTCTGCTCCGCAGGTACCGCGGGAGGTTCGGGCATATTGGTATTAACACTATTATTCTGCTCTGCATAGTCTTCAACCGCAGTTCCGCAATTTACGCAAAACTCAGCATCCACGGGAAGACCCTTGCCGCAATTCTTACAAAAAGGCATAATATCACTCCTTAATATATTTTTCTTATTATATGTTAGCACAAAATTATGACAAAATCAACAACAAGCTGACAATTGTTATCAATAACCGTAATATTTTTTCTGCATATCACTTATCTCCAACAGCATAAGTCTGTTGCTTCGCACTGTTACAAACAGAGGAATTGTGAAAATGAGAACCAATGGATTGAAAAGTGCGGGAATAATAATAACTGAAGCAGAGCCGTATCTTCGGAGCGCCAAGGAGCAATCGTTATACAATTGCTTTTTGCATCTTGACGCCTTTTTAGATACTACGAGCCCTATAATTGCAGAAGGAAGTCCCAAATAAAGGCTAAGCATAAAGCCCAAATAAAAATACGTCCAAATATCAGATGCAGGCACATCATAGTCTTCAACCGCACTGCTATAGCTTGCTTCTACGCTCATATATGACTCATCATATACAATATCATCTTGCCTTGATTCGCTCATTGCAAAATAAGCAATACTTGAAAACATAGCGACAAACATAAATGCAATAAGCATAATATTCAATATGCTTACTACCCTCCACGTTATGATCTCACCTAAAAGCCTCTTTCTCATTTTATCAAGAAGGCTCTGCCTGTCTTCTTCAGTAGTTTCAGGAATTTGAACAGGCTCGCTTATAACGTAAGTGGATGCGTTGGGAGGAGCCTCAGGCATTACAACAGGTATTTCGATCTCCGCTTCCTCTCTTTTTGCAGATATTTCGATATATTCTATCGGAACCGGAGCTGCGCAATTATGGCAAAACTTTGCTCCTTCCACAAGTTCAGTTCTGCACTTAATACAAAAAGGCATATATTCCTCCTATTTCACTTGAAGTTTATCTGCAAGAGCTTTATCAACGGACACACTTGCAGACCAATTTGTATGATATATTACAAATCCCGGCTTTGCCGCAGGCGGTTTTTTAACCTGCTTTACACGGGTATAATCAACTTCGGCAAAGGCCCCGTCTCCCGCTTTTGAGTATACGGCCGCTATAGTGCAAGCCTCTGTAAAGTCCTCGCTTGGCGGCTCGGGAAGGCCTGCACATTCCATAATAACGTGAGATCCGGGCATATTCTTTGCATGGAACCACCAGTCACCCTTCTCGGCATATTTAAAAGTAAGCCAGTCGTTGGCGATATTGTTCTTGCCACAAAGCACGGTATATCCATTAGTTGTTCTGAACGTGAGATAAGAAGGCTTTTGCTGCTTCTTTTCAGTATACTGCTTCATTTTCGAAGCATAACCCGAATGATAAAGCTCGCTTCTTATCTCTGTCAGATCCTTCTCTGATTCGGCTCTCGTAAGGCTATCCCTGACAGAGGCTATATATTGGATCTCATTTTCACAAAGATCTATCTGCTTGGTCAGATGCTCCTTTGCAGATTTGGATTTTTGATATTTCTTATAATATCTCTGAGCATTTTGGGCAGGAGC
>JAZQLK010000150.1:0-2523 GCA_045542635.1 Eubacteriales bacterium | reverse complement strand
CTTTCCAAATTTAATTATAGGTATAAAACGCGTATTTTTCTTTACGTCAAGCCACCTTCCTCGTCAGAGGAAGGCGAGTAATAGAATAAAACCTTTAATTCATTAAGACAAATTACTTACAATCGTACCAGGTCTTGCCGCTTTGTATTTCAACAGTAAGCGGAACTGCAAGATTTACTGCATTTTCCATTTCTCTCTGCAATATCTCTTTAGCCTTTTCCATACAGTCAACGTTTGATTCGACAATAAGCTCGTCGTGTACCTGCAATATCAAGTGCGCATCAATTCCGCTTTCCTTGAGCGCTCTTTCCGTATTCACCATAGCAATCTTAATTATATCAGCCGCCGTACCCTGAATGGGACTATTCATAGCAACCCTTTCGCCGAACTTACGAAGCATAGCCTTGCCCGACTTCAAATCGGGAATATATCTTCTTCTGCCGTAAAGCGTAGACACAAAACCGTCAATTTTCGCCTGCTCGACGGTATTCTTCAAATACTCATCAACCTTCGGGTACGTTTCAAAATAGCTCTGTATATATTCTCCCGCCTGCTTCTTCGACACCTTTATATCGGTAGCAAGAGAGAAATCGCCCATCCCGTAAATAATTCCAAAGTTAACAGCCTTTGCCCTCTTACGCTGTTCGGGAGTCACAGCCTCGATCGGAGTATTAAACACCTGAGATGCCGTTACCGTATGAATATCAACGCCGTTAATAAAGGCGTTTATCATCGTTTCATCACCCGAAATATGCGAAAGAAGTCTTAGCTCGATCTGTGAATAGTCGGCATCAACAAGAACGTAATCTTCGTTTTCAGCAACAAAAAATCTGCGTAACTCTCTGCCCATTTCCTGTCTTACGGGTATATTCTGTAAATTAGGCTCTGTTGATGAAAGTCTACCCGTTGCTGTGCCCGTCTGGTTAAACGTCGTATGCACTCTGCCATTTTCATCGGCAACAGCCAAAAGTCCGTCAACGTAGGTATTTTTGAGCTTTACTACCTGTCTGTACTCGAGTATGTCATCTATAATGGGAGCGTAAGGTCTTAACTTCTCAAGAACCTCGGCGTTTGTCGAATATCCGGTCTTTGTCTTCTTGACCGACGGAAGTCCCATTTTTTCAAAAAGAACTTCGCCGAGCTGTTTTGGGGAATTTATGTTAAATTCGCACCCTGCCGCAAAATATATTCTGCCCGTAAGCTCCTCTGCAACCGCCGACAAGGTCTCACCGTATTTATATAATTCCTCCCTTTGAATTCTGAATCCGCGCTTTTCAATATTTGCAAGTGTATGAGCCAACGGAAGCTCGATCTCCTCCATCAGCTTGCTCATTCCCGTTTCCTTAAGGCTTTCACTCAAAACAGAATACAGCTTATACACCGTTTGAGCGCTATCTGTCTTTCCAATTTCGTAAATGGAATTAAGATACGACGAGGTCAAATGCTCAATATCATAATTGCCGAGAGTTGAGTCGGCAAGATACGCTCCAAGCATTACGTCAAAGCATACACCATTAAAATCAATATCCTTGCTGTCAAAATATTTATAGTAACCCTTTGCATCAAAAACTATCTTTTTATATTCTTTATCGGCAAGAAAACCATAACAGTCACTAACGTTTGCGCATACCGATACTCCGTCCGAATAAATATATAAAACATCGTCTTTGTTGTCTATAGCATATAATTTACTCTTATCCAATACAGATAAGTCAGCTATATTTTTATATTCAACCGCTTCGCTTTCACTTGTCAATTCAAGTCTTTTTATAAAGTTGAAAAACTCAAGCTTTGTGAAAACATCAGTCAAGCCTTGATTGTCAAATCCCTTGTATTCAATATCCGAAAGACTTACACCGATAGGCGCATTTCGCTCAATTCTCGCCAAAAACTGTGACAAGAATGCCATATCCTTTGAATTTATAAGCTTCTGCTTTACTGACGCTGATATATCTTTATCCTCTAACCCGTCATAAAGATTTTCAAGCGACCCTTCTGCCGAAATAAGTTTTATTGCCGTTTTTTCACCAACTCCGGCAACTCCGGGAATATTATCCGAACTATCTCCCATAAGAGCTTTTAAATCAACAAACTGTTCAGGCTGAATCGTATATTTTTCGAAAAATCTCTGTCTATCAAAGGTTACAGTATCCTGATTTCCGGCAAGTAATACTTTAGTGGTGTCGGAAATAAGCTGCAAACTATCCTTATCGCCCGTCAGAACGTAAACCTCGCATCCGTTTTCCTCACCTATTTTTGCAAGTGTTCCTAAAATATCATCAGCTTCATACCCTTCTTTTTCAAGAACGGAAAATCCAAGCTTTGCTGCCGTTTCATGCGCATAAGGCATCTGCATCTTTAATTCATCGGGCATAGCGTGTCTGCCCGCTTTATATTCGGCGTACTGTTTATGTCTGAAAGTAGGTGCTTTCAGGTCAAAAGCAACTGCCGCATAATCGGGAGAAATATTTTGCAAATTCTTCAGCAATATATTAACAAAGCCATAAATCGCATTAGTATGCA
>JAZQLK010000149.1:0-3727 GCA_045542635.1 Eubacteriales bacterium | reverse complement strand
CCTTAACTCTGTTACCGTAGGAGTCGGAGCCCTGCTTAAGAGTTTCCGTCTTTCTTACGTCAAGACGCACGGAGGCGTAGAACTTAAGCGCCTTACCGCCCGTTGTGGTTTCGGGATTTCCGTATGCAATACCTATCTTATCTCTTAGCTGGTTTATAAATATTACGATACAGTTGGTCTTTGATACGATTGCCGTAAGCTTACGGAGCGCCTGGGACATAAGTCTTGCCTGTACTCCCATATGGCTCTCACCCATCTCACCCTCTATCTCCTGTCTCGGAACAAGCGCCGCTACGGAGTCGATTACAACGATATCAACCGCTCCTGAATTTATAAGGGTTTCCGTAATTTCAAGAGCCTGCTCTCCGTCGTCGGGCTGGGAGAGATAAAGCTCGTCGATGTTTACTCCTATAGCCTTTGCGTACACGGGGTCAAGAGCGTGCTCCGCGTCGATAAACGCAGCCGTTCCCCCCGCCTTCTGTGTTTCCGCAACGGCGTGAAGGGCAACCGTTGTTTTACCCGAGGATTCGGGACCGTATATTTCTATAATTCTTCCCTTGGGGAGTCCGCCCACACCCAATGCAAGGTCAAGGTTCAAGGAGCCTGTGGAAACAACACTAACCTTGGATTTCTTCTGCTCTCCAAGTCTTACAATGGACTCCTCTCCGTTAGCCTTTCTTATCTGGGCAATAGCGGTTTCAAGGGCCTTTTTTCTGTCATTTACAGCTTCGTTCTTTTCCGTTGCCTTTGTAGCCTTCTTTGCCATTTATATTCTCCTTAATTTTGATTTTGAATTTAATTCTGTCTGTTGTCGTTACCGGTTCATTCTGCATTCTGCATTCTGAATTCTGCATTTACTATGGTTCTGCACTCTGCACTCTGCATTCTGCATTCACTTCTCGCGCAGGCAATCATAGTTGAACGCTCCGCGTTCACACCGTAGCCGAATCAAGTCGCCATCCGTTAAGCTCTTTAACTATTATAATATCAACAGTTTCGTTTTCGGTGCTTTGAATTGTGGCAACTATTTTCTTTCTCTTTATTTTTTCGATTTTTATAGTTGTATAATCGTATTCCGTAATATCAATTACCTTATAATCCCGGTAAACGGTCAAAAGTCCGTCGGAGCCTGTAATATATCTCTGATAGCTGCCTGTACCGACACCGCTTAAGGACATATTAAATGCGTAATCAATAATGGAATTTGCATATGATGCGGAGAATACCTCCTTGGTTCTTATGGAGAGGATATCCTCCGTCAAATAAATTTCATCCATCGAAATATGACTGTATATACTGTCATACTCTCCGTCAATGCTCTCCTCATAGGAAAGACCCTTGCCGTAATAGATCTCGTTAAGCTCATAGGATGCTTTAACAAGGTCCTCTACTATCATTGTAGCCTCAATTTCACTTACCTTTTTATCACAGGATACAAGAGTAAATGAGGAGCTTACCAAAAGTACTACACAAAGAATAAAGCTAAAAATTTTCTTCATATCAGCTTATTCCTCTGTTTTCTCTTGGGGAGTGTCGATTATTTCCGTATTAACCTCTGCTTCCTCGGAAAATTCTTCATCCTTTTCGGAGTCTGTAAAGGTCATTTTAACTATCTTACAATCGTCGTCAAGCTTCATTACCTTAACACCGGTGGCGCTCCTGCCGTATACGGGAATCTCTGCGGCTGTGGTTCTTATAATTACGCCCTCGTTGGTGATTGCGATAATATCCTTATTTTCATCCACTACGCCGATTGAAGAAAGGTTACCCGTCTTATCGTTAAGGTTGTGGGCGCGAACGCCGAATATACCTCTGTTACGGGACTCAAAATCGGAGAATTTGGATCTCTTACCGAAGCCCTTTTCCGTAACCGTAAGCAAGGATTTTTCCTCATCTACTATAACCGCGCCGATTACCTCGTCGCCGTTACGAAGCTCGATACCGCGAACACCTCTTGCGGTTCTTCCCACAATGCTTACCTTGCTTTCGGAGAATCTTGCTCCCTGACCGTCTCTTGTAGCGATAAGAACGTCGCTGTCTCCCTTGGTATGACCTACGAATATAAGCTCGTCACCCTCGTCAAGGTTAATGGCAATTTTACCGCCCTTTCTCTTGTTCTCGTATTCCGTAACCTCGGTACGCTTGATAACGCCGTTTTTAGTTACCATTACGAGATATTCGTTTTCATTGAATTCCGTAAGAGCGATCATAGCCGTTACCTTCTCGCCCTTTTCGATTTCCATTATATTTATTATATTATTTCCCTTTGCGGTTCTTGAGGATTCGGGAATCTCGTAAACCTTCTTTACGAAGATCTTACCCTTATCCGTAAACATAAGGAGGTAGGAATGGCTGTTTGCAACCATAATATTTTCAATAAAGTCCTCTTCCTTTGTACCCATACCGATAATACCCTTACCGCCTCTCTTCTGAGCGGAATAGGTATCAGCCGCAAGGCGCTTGATATAGCCTGCGTTTGTAAGAGTAAGAACACATTCGTGTCTGGGAATAAGATCCTCAAGGTCTATCTCGTCCTCGGAGTCCACTATTTCCGTTCTTCTTTCGTCAGCGTACTTTCTCTTTATCTCAAGAAGCTCTGTCTTAATAATTTCCTTAACGAGTCCCTCGTCGGAAAGAATAGCGGTAAGCTCCTTTATCTTTTCGTAAAGAGCGTTTAATCTGTCCTCGATCTTCTGTCTTTCAAGACCGGAAAGACGGCCGAGAGTCATATCAACGATAGCCTGAGCCTGCTCCTCGGAGAGTAAGAATCTTTCCTTAAGATTTTCCTTAGCCGCATTTGTGCTTTCGGATGCTCTGATTATTGAAATAATCTCGTCGATATTGTCGATAGCTGTCTTGTATCCCTCGTAAATATGAGCCTCAGCCTTCGCCTTTGCAAGGTCGAATCTGGTTCTTCTTACGATTACGTCCTCCTGGAACTTAATATACTCGTTGAGCATCTCGCGAAGACCGAGAGTCTTAGGCTCTCCGTTTACAAGAGCAAGCATATTAACCGCGCAGGTGTCCTGAAGCTGTGTATTTTTGTAAAGGGTATTTAAAATAACCTGGGGATTTGCGTCCCTCTTATATTCAATTACAATTCTCATTCCGCGGCGTCCGCTCTCATCGCGGAGGTCGGAGATTCCCTCAATTCTCTTATCCTTGACCATATCCACTATGGATTTGATCATCTGGCTCTTATTTACCATATAAGGAATCTCGGTAACTATGATTCTTCTTTGCTCCTCCTCAATAGTTGCCTTGGAGCGAACCATAACCCGTCCCTTACCCGTTGTATAAGCGTCAACTATACCGCGTTTTCCGTAAATGGTGGCGCAGGTGGGGAAGTCGGGACCCTTTATAAATTCCATCATTTCCTCAACGGTAGCATCGGGATGCTCCATCAAGTGAATAGTTCCGTCAATTACCTCTCCGAGATTGTGGGGAGGAATATTGGTAGCCATACCAACGGCAATACCTACGCTTCCGTTTACCAAAAGGTTGGGGAATCTTGAAGGTAATACGCTGGGCTCCTTTCTCGTGTTATCAAAGTTGGGAACGAGATCAACTACATCCTTTTCAATATCGGACATAAGCTCGTTTGCAAGCTTGGACATTCTCGCTTCGGTATAACGGTAAGCAGCGGCGCCGTCGCCGTCCACGTTACCGAAGTTACCGTGACCGTCAACCAAAACGTAACGGAGGGAGAAGGGCTGCGCCATTCTTA
>JAZQLK010000148.1:0-6185 GCA_045542635.1 Eubacteriales bacterium | reverse complement strand
GTATTATGACCGTTACTGTAAACACACCCAACGCTAAGCTTTCCGCTATTATAGCGAACGCAGTTGCGGAATCCTTCGAGGATTATCTCATCGATGTCCTCGAAACCACAGAGGTAAAGGCTAAGCCCATTGATTCAGGTAAGGTTCCCGTTGCTCCTTCAAATATTCATACTGTAAGAAACGTTATGCTCGGCGCAGTTATCGGTGTTCTCTTGTCTTGCGGAATTTTGTTCCTCGTATTTATTTTGAACGACAAAATAAGAACGCCCGAGGATGTGGAAAAGTATCTTGAAATCAACGTTCTCGGAGCTATTCCCGAGCTTGAAAAGGAAATTTAAGGAAGGAGATTTGAATTATGAAGCAGATTACTATTCTCGACAGAAATAAATTTACATATTCCATAAGAGAAGCATTTAAGACTCTCCGTACAAATCTTCTTTTCAGTGGCAGCGACGTAAAAACAATTCTTTTGACAAGCTGTCTTAATAACGAGGGTAAGAGTACGGTTTCCTTGGAGCTTGCAAAATCCCTTGCAACCGCCGACAAAAAGGTTCTTCTTATTGACGCTGACCTTCGTAAATCCGTATTTGTAACAAGATATACTGAAACTACCGAGTCCGTTCTCGGCCTCAGCGAGTTTCTCTCCTCTCAAGCAACTCTTGACGACGTTCTTTACGAAACAAACGTAAAGGATATGAACGTTATCTTTGCAGGTGCCGTTCCTCCCAATCCCGTTGAGCTTCTCGGCTCCGCTAAATTTGACGAATTCTTGCACAATATTCGCGAGGAGTACGATTACGTTATCATTGATGCTTCCCCCCTCGGACTAGTAATAGACGCATCCGTTATCTCTGCGTTCTGCGACGGCGCGATTCTTATTATTGCCGCTAACGAAATCAGCTATAAATTCGCTTCCGAGGTTAAGGGACAGCTTGAAAAGAGCAACTGTAAGATTCTCGGCGCGGTTCTTAACCGTGTTCCCGTTAAGTCCAACGGTGCATACGGAAGATACGGCAAGTACGGTAAATACGGCAAGTACGGTGATTACGGAACACCAAGTGAAGAGCCCGAACAAAAATAAATATGCAAGCTCAGGGAATATAATATTTATTCCCTGATTTTGTTGTAAACACATCAGGAGAAAGCTAATGCCAACTGATTTAAAACAAAAATTTACAAATTTTTTTAACGGCTACCTATTTCCCTTATACGTTGCGCTGAATGTAATTTTAGGTCACGTTTTTGGAATTGTCCATTATAGCGTTTTACTCATAATAGCCGCAACCTGCGTAGGATTTATTCTATGCAATGACCTGAAATTTTTTATATCTCCCCTTTTATCCTTCTATTTTATATTTTCCAAGGAAATATTAAATAGTGAGGACCTTTACTCAACATCCTCACTGATATTCTTCGGAATGTGCATATTTGCGCTTATATCCTGTGTGATCGTACATTTTATTATTTATAAGAAAGAAATCAAGGTTACAAGATTTTACAGCTCATACTTATTTTGGGGATTTATAGCTCTTACATCATTTTTACTGTTGAACGGATTTTTTAATTTTGCGGAGTACAACAAGGAAAATATTATATTCGGCACCTTAATTGCCGTTTCAATAGTTCTCCCGTTCTTCATTTTTTCCATAAATATGAAGATCGATAAAAAGACCGCAAAATACCTTGTATACGTTCTTCTCGTTATATCGTTCTTAATAGCAACCGAGCTTATCGCTTTATATATAACGTCGGTAAAAATAATAGACGGTAAAATACTGAAGCAAACAATTGATCTCGGCTGGGGTGTAAGTAACAACGTAGGCGGTATTCTCGCTATGCTTATGCCCGTACATTTCTATTGCGCTCTCAAAGCAAAATATTCTCTTCCCTTCTTTGTTTCCGGAGTAGGATGCTACGTTTTGATTCTTTTGAGTATGAGCAGAACGTCAATCATTATATCAACCTTTATCCTTATGATATGTATGGGATTTTTGTGTATTTACAAGCACAAAAACTCTATGATAAACAGATTCTCTGTAATAGGATTTCTGTTCCTTGCAGCTGTTGCTCTTATCTTCTTTGAGGATAAGCTTGACCGCGCCTTCGAGGAGATAATTAAGATAGGCCTTGATGACAGCGGACGAATCGAATATTACAAGGACGGTATAAACAAATTCCTTCAGCGTCCCATATTCGGAGTAGGCTTCGGCAACTCCCACGGAGTAAATGATAAATTCGTAATAGCTGCACCGGAATTTTTCCATAATACTGTAATTCAGATGCTTGCGTCCTGTGGAATTCTTGGATTTTCAGCCTACGCCTTCCACAGATATCAGACAGTTAAGCTATTTATAAGCCATCGCACCCCCCTTTCATTTTTCCTTGGAATGTCCGTGCTCACCCTCCTTTTAACCAGTCTTCTCGACATTCATATGTTCAATATTTTCCCCGCAATGTTTTATTCTGTAATACTTTGCGTGCTTGAAAGAGACGGTAAATATTGGCGTCAAAAAGCCTTAGACCGGGATCTGCATACTCTTCACTAAACAAGCTAAAAACGCATACGGCAACACTGCCGTATGCGTTTTCTTTTTTATTTATGAAGCTTTTGAACAAAGGCATCGTAAACGTCCATTGCTCCAAAGGACACAATGCCCTTAATGGGTTCATCGCATTTTCCAAGCTTAGCGCTGTACTCTCCGCTTACAAGCTTTTCGGAAATTAAGGAAACGGATATTTTCTCCGTATAACCCTTAGGAAGCTTGGCGGTTACGAATACGCCTCCTCCGTATACGTTTATATAATTGGTATGCATTGCGTAGCCCGGCCTTTCAAAGGTGCATTTGACAGAATTTAAAGAGGTTTTGGTAGGTAAGGATGGATTGGAACTCGACGCTACGATAAGAACCGTTCCTCCGTTTATAACAAAGGCTCCGTCAATACCAACATCCACCTTATCAAAAAGATATACCTCTCCGTCGTCAACTGTAACGGATGGGCTATCCACTCCGTCACTAAAGGAGGCAGCCTGAACAAATCCGCCCGTAATATGGACAGTTGTTGCTTTTATTCCCTTGTAGGATTTGTGTATACCGAGCTCTCCGTCCTTGATTTCCACACATTTAAGAGTATGTACTCCGTCCTCGTCAGTTACTACATTAAGCTTGCCGCCAAACATTTCAAAATCATTGGAATGAACTCCGTCCTCCGCGGATGATATGGCTATATTACCTCGCGCAACGGTTATTTTGTCAACCGCCTTAATTCCCTTGCAGCTTAAAACAGTTCCGTAAAGCTCCGCGTTCGGAAAGTCAAGGGGATTTATTTTAACGTACTTACCGTCCTTCAAAATGTAATTGCCAAGGGGATTTTTTACGTACTCCGCCGTTGTTTCAACGTATATTTCACCGTCGGATTTCAAGCTTACGCTTTTTCCCACTATGCCGTCGCCCTTGGACTTTATTTTCACGTCGGTCTTACCTGTAATTTCAATATCGAAATCACTGTCCAGACCGTCTGTACCCGAGTCAATAATAAGAAGAGTATTTTTTCCGTTTACTCCAACGTACGCATTGTCATTAGCCTTTATACCGTTTTGACCCGACGTTATTTTAACGCCGCATCCGTACAGATCGAGTACTCCGTTTACGTCAATTCCGTTATCAAGAGAGCTTATTTCAATTCTTGCATTTGTAATAAGCATATCGCCTACCGTATTTACGGGATTAAGCTCAGAGGGAGAATCTCCGCTTTTAAGACCGAAGCGATTCGACACTATGCTGTAAAAGCCTCCCTCAATATAAAGCCCCTCTTTTCCGTAAATTCCATGGTTATTGGTCTTAATATTGAAATTACCGCCGTTTATGTATATAGATCTTCCGCAATGAATGGCGTTTTTGGTATTTTCCGAGGAAATATCAAGTCTTCCATCGCCTTCAATATATAAATCTCCTCTTTTAACGGTAATTGCGCCGTTTTCCGTATTTCCTTGACTGTCCATAACAGTATTAACGCTTCCATTTCTTAAAACAATAGTAAGATCACAGCCCTCCGATTGAACGGGAGGATAGTATCCGCCCTTACTTAAGTCAATAAATAAATTGTCAAATATAAGAACCACTTTTTGAGACTCTGCCGTATCAAAATTAACGTTAATAAAATTTTTGTCAGTTGAGCCTGTGATTACGTAGGTTCCGGGAGCGATAATATAAACAGGACCTTCCGATATATCATAGGTTGCGTCGGTCACGTAATAGCTCGCATCCAAGGATGCGCCATAGGACGAAAAAGTGTTGAAGCATTCTTCGTTTATATAATCCTTTGCATTTGTGTAATTTACTATTCCAAAGGGCTCAACGTAGGGGGGCTCACTTTCACCACAGGAAGCCGCGGTAAGCACAAATAGAAAAATAAGTATGATACTAATTATTTTTTTCATTACATCACCTCAAAATTATTTTACCATAAACTCAAAAAATAATCAATAGAATATTTTTCGACGGTTTTATATATAATATTTGCTCATATTTTCATTTATACATTTTTTCAACATCTTATTTTGCGAACATAAATCGGTTTTTGTCCTTAAATCAAAAACATTTTCGCCAATTTTATCACGCATATTTATATGATTTAAAAAAGCGGCTCTTTTGTTGACAAAAGGATCATATAGTGTTATAATTACTGTAATGTAAATTTTTGGAGGAAATATATATGAGCAATATGAATATTGTATGCCTTGACCTTGAAGGAGTTCTCGTTCCCGAAATATGGATCGCATTTGCGGAAGCAAGCGGAATTCCTGAGCTTAAGCGTACCACAAGAGACGAGCCCGATTACGATAAGCTTATGAAGTACCGTATCGCTATTTTGAAGGAGCACGGTCTTGGTCTTAAGGAAATTCAGGATACCATTGCAAAGATCGATCCCTTACCCGGCGCGAAGGAGTTTCTTGACGAGCTTCGCTCAGTTACACAGACAATTATTATAAGTGACACCTTTACACAGTTTGCCGCTCCCTTGATGAAGAAGCTTGGTATGCCCACTATTTTCTGTAACACTCTTGAGGTTGCAGACAACGGAGAGATCACAGGCTTCAGAATGAGGATTGAAAATTCCAAATATACAACCGTTAAGGCGCTCCAGTCCGCAGGCTTTGAGACCATCGCAAGCGGCGACTCCTATAACGACCTTGGTATGATCAAGGCGAGTAAGGCAGGCTTCCTTTTCAGAACAACTGATAAGATCAAGGCTGACTTCCCCGAATACCCTGCATTTGAGGAATTTGACGATCTTCTTAACGCTATTAAGGCCGCGCTTTAATATTACCTGAATAAAAAAACTACCTGACTCCATTTGGAATCAGGTAGATTTTTTTATTCGTTTTCAAAAAGAGGGGTCGAAAAATATCTTTCCGCAGTGTCGGGTAAAACGGTTACGACTCTTTTGCCCTTGCCAAGCTTTTTAGCAAGCTTCATTGCGGCGCATACGTTTGTACCGCTGGAGATTCCACACATAATTCCTTCCTTGGATGCTAGCTCCTTAGAGGTTCTAATCGCTTCCTCATCGTCGATAATGCAGATATCGTTATAAATACCCTGATTAAGAATTGTGGGAATAATTCCGTCGCCAATGCCCATCTGAATATGAGTACCGATGGAGCCACCCGAAAGGATAGCGGCGTGCTTCGGCTCTACAGCCCAGATCTCCATATGGGGGTTTACTGCCTTCAGCGTTTCGCCAATGCCGGTTATAGTACCGCCTGTAGCGATGCCGGAGCAGAAGCCGTCGATGGGACCGCCCACCTGTTCAAGAATCTCAGCAGCGGTTTGCTCCCTCTGTATTGCGGGGTTAGCGGGATTTTCAAACTGCTGAGGAACAAAAACACGACCGTCCTCTTTCTGCATCTTAAGAGCCAGATTCATACATTCCTCAATACATTTACCGATATTACCGTCATCGTGAACGAGAATCACCTCCGCACCGTAATGACGCACAAGCTTTCTTCTTTCCTCACTTACGGAATCGGGCATAATGATCTTTGTTTTATAACCCCTTACAGCTCCAACCAATGAAAGTCCGATTCCTTGATTTCCGCTTGTAGGCTCAACGATGATCGTATCCTTATTTATAAGCCCCATTTTTTCGAAGTCGGATCGTAGCCATGTCGTTCTGTGAGCCAAGGA
>JAZQLK010000147.1:0-6506 GCA_045542635.1 Eubacteriales bacterium | reverse complement strand
GTCAACAGCCTCGGAGATAAAGTCTGCGGGGAACTGCGCGTCAAAGAGATCCTTGTTTTCGAAGGGATAGTGATGCTGAGCAAATGGCATAGCACCGGAGTCGAACCAACAGTCTATAACCTCGGGAACTCTGTGCATCTGACCGCCGCATTTTTCACATTTAATGGTTACTGCATCAACGTAAGGACGGTGAAGCTCAATATTGTCGGGACAATTGTCGGACATGGACTTAAGCTCCTCAATAGAGCCGATAGAATGCTTGTGACCGCACTCACATTCCCAGATATTCAAGGGAGTACCCCAATATCTGTTACGGCTGATACCCCAGTCCTGAACATTTTCGATCCAGGCGCCGAATCTGCCCTTACCGATGGATTCGGGAATCCAGTTGATTGTGTTATTGTTCTTAATAAGGTTATCTCTTACTGCGCTCATTTTTATGAACCAGGATTCTCTTGCGTAGTAGATAAGGGGGGTATCACATCTCCAGCAGAAGGGATAATCGTGCTCGAATTTAGGAGCATCAAAGAGCTTGCCATCAGCCTCAAGATCCTTGAGGATAAAGGGGTCTGCCTTCTTAACGAACATTCCGCCGTAGGGTGTTGCCTCGGTCATTTCGCCCTTGCCGTTTACAAACTGAACAAAGGGAAGATCGTAAATTCTTCCAACCTTGGAGTCATCCTCACCAAATGCGGGAGCAATGTGGACGATACCTGTACCGTCAGCCATTGTTACGTATGTGTCGCATGTGATGAAATGAGCCTTTTTGCCCTGTTTTTTAGCCGCTTCGCCTGCGCAAGCGAAGAGAGGCTCGTATTCAGCGTATTCAAGCTGCTTACCTGTGTACTTATCGGTTATCTCGTATGCCTTTTCGCCTTCCTTTGCAAGGGGAGAAAGAACCTTGTCAAGAAGAGCCTCCGCCATATAGTAAACCTTTCCGTCTGCAGCCTTGACTCTGCAATAGGTTTCATTGGGGTTTACGCAAAGCGCAACGTTGGAGGGAAGTGTCCATGGTGTTGTTGTCCAAGCAAGGAAGTATGCATCCTCATCAGCCTTCTTGAATCTTACAACTGCGGATCTTTCCTTTACTGTCTTATATCCTTGAGCAACCTCGTGAGAGGAAAGGGGAGTGCCGCAACGGGGGCAGTAGGGAACGATCTTAAAGCCCTTGTAAAGAAGACCCTTGTCCCAGATCTGCTTGAGAGCCCACCATTCGGACTCGATAAAATCATTGTGATATGTTACGTAAGGCTTATCCATATCTGCCCAGAAGCCAACGGTAGAGGAGAAGTCCTCCCACATTCCCTTATACTTCCAAACGCTTTCCTTGCATTTACCGATAAAGGGATCAAGACCGTATTGCTCGATCTGCTCCTTGCCGTCAAGACCGAGAAGCTTTTCAACCTCAAGCTCAACGGGAAGACCGTGAGTATCCCAGCCCGCCTTACGGGGAACCATATAACCCTTCATTGTTCTGTAACGTGGAATCATATCCTTGATAACACGTGTAAGCACGTGACCGATATGAGGCTTTCCGTTAGCTGTGGGAGGACCGTCGTAGAAGGTGTAGGAGGGAGCGTTTTCACGCATTTTGATGCTCTTTTCGAAGATAGCATTGTCTTTCCAGAACTGCTCGGTAGCCTTTTCTCTTTCAACAAAATTCAAATTAGTAGAAACCTTGTCGTACATCTTTAATTTCCTTTCTCAATGTTTTTCTGTAATAAAAAATCCGTCCTGTGAGAACAGGACGGATTCATAGTGAGCCGCAACCACCTATTCAACATACAATAGCAATATGTGTCTCGTATAACGGGGAGAATCCGTCCTTGGCTACTTGATTCGCTAAGGCAACTCGGGAGTGATATTCACTTAATCTTAATAGTATCGGGCTTCCACCGTCCCCGACTCGCTGAAACGTTAGTATTAAGCTACTGTCTCCGTCACAGTTATTTTAAAAGGTAATCATATAATTATTTTATCATTTATGGGGAATTTTGTCAACTTAAAATTCCAATTTAGCTTCGATATAGGATTTCAATTCGGAAATGGGAAGTCTTACCTGTTCCATAGTATCTCTGTCACGTACAGTTACGCAACCGTCGTTTTCAGAGTCAAAGTCGTAGGTAATGCAGAAGGGAGTACCGATCTCATCCTGACGGCGGTATCTCTTACCGATGGAGCCTGTTTCATCGAATTCAACGCTGAAATACTTAGCAAGCTCGTCGTGAACTGCGATAGCCTTGTCGGAAAGCTTCTTGGAAAGGGGAAGAATTGCAGCCTTAACAGGAGCAAGAGCAGGATGGAAGCGAAGAACTGTACGAACGTCGTTTTCACCTACTGCCTCTTCATCGTATGCCTCAACAAGGAATGCAAGTGTTACACGGTCTGCGCCGAGAGAAGGCTCGATAACGTAAGGAACAAACTTTTCATTTGTTTCGGGATCGAAATACTCAAGGTTTTCACCTGAAAGGTTAGCGTGCTGAGTAAGGTCATAGTCGGTACGGTCAGCAATACCCCAAAGCTCGCCCCAACCGAAGGGGAAGAGGTATTCAAAGTCTGTTGTAGCCTTGGAATAGAAGCAAAGCTCCTCGGGACTATGGTCTCTCAAACGGAGATTTTCCTTCTTCATACCGAGGTTGTAAAGGAAGTTAGCGCAGTAATCCTTCCAGAATGCGAACCATTCAAGGTCGGTACCGGGCTTGCAGAAGAATTCAAGCTCCATCTGCTCAAACTCACGGATACGGAAAATGAAGTTACCGGGAGTGATTTCGTTTCTGAAGGACTTACCGATCTGACCTACGCCGAAGGGAAGCTTCTTCCTTGTTGTTCTTGCAATATTCTTGAAGTTTACAAAGATACCCTGCGCAGTTTCGGGACGGAGGTAAAGCTCGGATGCAGAATCCTCTGTAACACCCTGGAAGGTCTTGAACATAAGGTTGAACTTACGGATGTCTGTGAAATCGCCGCTTCCGCAGGATGGGCATACTATCTTTTTATCCTTGATGAAGTTGAACATTTCCTCGTTGGACATACCTGCGGGATTGAAATCGGGATCGTTTGCTGCTGCCCAATCCTCAATAAGCTTGTCTGCGCGGTGTCTTGTCTTACACTGCTTACAGTCCATAAGAGGGTCAGAGAAGCCGCCAACGTGACCTGACGCTACCCATACCTGAGGATTCATAATAATAGCGCTGTCAAGACCTACGTTGTACTTGCACTCTCTTACGAATTTCTTCCACCAAGCGTTTTTAACGTTATTTTTGAATTCTACTCCAAGAGGACCGAAATCCCAAGAGTTAGCAAGGCCGCCGTAAATTTCAGAGCCGGGATAAACGAAGCCTCTGTTTTTACATAAAGCAACGACCTTTTCCATTGTTTTTTCTGTGTTTTTCATATTGTGACCGCCTTTACAGTTGATTTAAGAAAAATATATGTATAATATTATATAGTAAAAAGCAAATAAATTCAAGTAATAAAGATAAAATAATAATAAATTGTACAACTTATCCAATATATTAGTTTTTTTAATATATAAATTTATACAAAATAGAAAAAATAAAGAAAGCTATTGATTTTCAACAAATTTTTTGTTATAATACAAGTCAGTATTTAAGGAATGTCAATCTTTAGAGGAGAGTATATATGTTATCAAGAGATGTTACAATAGTTAACGACGTTGGATTGCACGCAAGACCCGCGACATTTTTTATTCAGAAGGCTAATTCTTACAAGGCTACTATCTGGCTTGAAGAGGGTGGCAGAAGAATAAACGCAAAGAGCTTGCTCGGAGTTCTTTCTATGGGTATTGTTAAGGGTACAAGCATCACTCTTATTTCCGACGGAGCCGATGAAGAAGAGGCTTTGAACGGTCTTGCAGAGCTTATTACAACAGGTCTTAACGACTAACATAATACATTTCGGCGATAGTGTTTCTACTGTCGCCTTTTATTTACCTTAAGATTGCGAGGGGAGGGCTTATGGAATCAAGAATTGAGTATTTAAGAACAAAATCAAATAGTCTTCCAAGAACTCCCGGAGTATATATTATGAAGGACCAACGGGGTAAGGTTATTTACGTGGGTAAATCAAAATCGCTGAAGGACAGAGTTTCTCAGTATTTTCATTTGTCCTCCGATGCTAACCTTAAAACCGTAAGAATGGTATCAAACGTTTATGATTTTGAAACGGTTTTCTGCGATACGGAAATAGAAGCCCTCGCTCTCGAAAACATAAAAATCAAGCAATTTACTCCTAAATACAACATTTTGCTTAAGGATTCCAAGTCCTATCCGTACATAAAGCTTACTATGAATGAGTCATATCCCCGTATGGAGGTTACAAGAAAAAGGCTTGCAGACGGAGGAAAATATTTTGGACCGTATTCGGGAATGTCCGTTGTTTATAACGTTAAGGAGGCTCTTGAAAAGTCCCTTATGATTCCCGTATGCAAAAGAAGCTTTCCAAGAGATATAGGCAAGGAAAGACCTTGTATTTATAAGCAACTGGGAAGATGTGTTTCCCCCTGTGACAACAGTATCTCACAGGAGGATTATTACAAGATAATGCAATGCGCCGCGTCAATTCTTCGCGGTAACACAAAAGAGGCTATAAAAACTCTTACCGAAGAAATGTATCATCACGCCGAGAACGAAAGATTCGAGGATGCGGCAAGATGCAGAGATGCAATAGAATCTATGAAGCATCTTGGCGAGGGACAAAAGGTTGTGGGCTCTCCCGATGATGAATATGATATTATTGCGTCATTTTCAAATGATTTGAGTACCGCAATATCGGTTTTTTACGTTCGTTCCGGTGTTATATCCGATAGCGAAAGCTTTGTTTTCGGAGCGTCTGAGCTTGCGGTTAATGACGATTTTGAATATATGTCGTCGTTTATTTGCGAGCTTTACGAAAAAAGAGAATATATTCCTTCGGAAATATTTTTGTCATTTCCTATGGAGGAAAGCGAAAGATCGCTTGTAGAGGAATATTTAAGACTTGTTGCCAAGAGAGCGATAAGCGTTAAGATTCCCCAGAAGGGCGAGCATAAAAGACTATGCGAAATGGTAAGCTTAAACGCTAAGGAGCAGGCAAGACAGTTTAAGGTGAAAACGGAGCATGATACGGGCGTTATAGCCAAGCTTGCGGAAATGCTATGCCTAGAGGAGCTACCCGAAAGAATTGAATGCTATGATATATCGAATCTTGGCAAGGAGCATATTACCGCAGGAATGATAGTATGGGAAAACGGTAAGCTCCTAAAGGGTGATTACAGAGTCTTCAGAATAAAAAATCAAGATGGAATAGACGATTATTCTGCTATGAGAGAGGTTATCGAACGCCGTCTTATGCATCTTAATGATGAAAGCGGAAGCTATTCAAAGAGACCTGACCTTATATTGCTTGATGGAGGTATGACTCACGTAAGCGCCGTAAAGGAGGTTCTCTGCAAGCTGGATATTTATATTCCTGTTTTCGGTATGGTAAAAGATGAGCATCATAAAACGAGAACTATAGTTACGGAATCCGAGGAAATCAGCATCGCTAAGGAGCAGTCCGTATTTGTTTTTGTTTATAAATTACAGGAGGAGGTTCACCGCTTTACAGTTTTAAAAATGGACAGCGCAAAGCGTAAAACCTTAAAAAAATCCGCATTTGAAAGTATTAAGGGTATAGGTCCCGCAAAGGCTAAGGCATTGCTTAATCATTTCAAAACTGTGTCTGCCATAAAAAACGCAAGCGTCGAGGAGCTTGAAAAAGTCGGACTCATAAGCAAGAAGGATGCCGAAAAAATAATAGAATTTTTTAAGAATAATTGAGGTTGATATATGAAGATTATTACAGGAGTTGCAAAGGGAATGAATCTTGAAACTCTCGAGGGCGAGGCTACAAGACCTACCTCTCAAAGAGTAAAGGAAGCCATCTTTTCAATGATTCAGTTTGAGGTGGAGAACACCTGTGTTCTCGATTTATTTGCGGGAAGTGGACAGATGGGACTGGAAGCATTAAGCAGAGGCGCAAAGAAGGCTACCTTTTGCGATGCTTCAAGAGATGCCACCGATATAGTTATAAGAAACGCAAAGAAGGCAAGACTGTTTGATAAATGCAGAATTTCCTGTTGTGATTATAATCAGATGATCAGGGGCTTGGCAGGAAAGGAAAAGTATGATATAATCTTTATAGACCCTCCCTATAAGGATAAAAATATATGCGAGGTTCTTAAAAAAATAGTGAAAGCTGATATAATGGCGGATGGTTGTATTGTCCTTTGTGAAAGCGGATATCAGGATATATTTGAGGGTGATGAGATTTCAAGTAGATTTGAAATTTCAAAGTCCGCAAGATATTCTATCAGCTACGTAACTTTATTAAGATATAAGGCGGATATAGAATAATGAAAGCGATAATGACAGGTAGCTTTGACCCAATTACCGTAGGACATATGGAGATAATTAAAAAGGCGAGCCTATTTTTTGACGAGTTTTATGTTGTTGCTCTTATAAACA
>JAZQLK010000146.1:0-4658 GCA_045542635.1 Eubacteriales bacterium | reverse complement strand
TAGCAATCCCTTCTTGAATACATTGAGGTCGGACGCGTTACACTCATCGCTTCAACCACTGGAAATCCCCATTTCTATATTTACAACGCTCTTTTATCAAGATGCTCCGTGTTTGAGTTTAAGCCCGTTGAGCCGGAAAAGATGGTTCCCACTCTCAAAAAGGCTCTTACAGCTCTTAATCTCGAAACGGGTCTTAATAAAACCGCGGACGACGATGCCCTTGCCTTCTTTTCAAGGTGCGCATCGGGTGACGTGCGCCACGCTCTCACCCTCCTTGAGGCGGCGTATCTTGCGGCTGAAAATAATATAGATATAGAAAGTGCGAAAGCATTTATTCCCTCTGTTTCCGCAGGGGTCTTTGATCAGGACGGCGACGTACATTATAACCTTCTCTCCTGCCTGCAGAAATCCATACGCGGCTCAGATCCCGATGCGGCAGTATTTTACCTTGCCCGCCTTTTGGAGGGTGGCGATATTCTTTCCCCCATCAGAAGAATGCTTGTATGCGCATCGGAGGATATCGGTCTTGCCTATCCACAGGCCGCGCAGATCGCTTACGCTCTGTGTCAGACTGCAAGGGAGGTTGGCTTACCCGAGGCAAGAATACCGCTTGCATCCTGCGCAATAATGCTCGCTACCGCTCCGAAATCAAACAGCGCCTATAACGCCATAGCATTAGCCGCGGCGGACATCCGCGAGGGTAAGGGTAATACCTTCCCTACCCATCTCCAATCTCCCCTGTTCAAGGGCTACAAATACCCTCATAACGGCGCAAACCATTGGCTCGAGCAGCAATACCTTCCCGACGATATCGCAAACGCAAAATACTACACCTACGGTGACAATAAAACCGAGCAGGCGGCAAAGGCCTATTGGGAATCCGTAAAGAAAAAGAAGCTATAAAAATAGCGGTCAACGAAATTTCCGTTGACCGCTATTTTTTACGCATTCTTCTTGTATATCTCTATCTGCTTATTTATTTTTTCCACAACTGCTCTTGCGTTTACGTCCACGTGAATAGGCACGGAAAATTTATATCCGCCGCCGTGTCTTATGACAAGTCTTTGCTCAATCACGTTAAATACCTTTTTGTCGAAGGTGACCGTTTTTTCATCCTTGTCAAGACGTACCTCCTCAATGGAGGCGTAAGGAATTTCAAATTTTCTGCCCTTGGCTTCATCGGAAATCAAGGAAACCGTTTTTGTCGATATATAGAGGGCGTCTGTAAGAAGATAAAGAGCCGTCTTAGTATATTTTGAGGATACGATTCCATTCTTACTCTTTTTGTACATAAGTCCGTTTTCGTATTCGTAATCCCCGATAACCTCGTAAGGAAGCTTTCTGTTAATACGTCTTTCGTTGATTCCCAGATTGTCAAAGGGTATTACAACTCCCTCCGTTTTCCTTTTAAGAGAGCTTATAATATCCTTTTCGCTTGAACGAATGGAAACGCCTATGATAAATAAAATCACACCGATAGGCAGCATAGCGCAGGATACAATCCACAAGATGCCGTAAGCGAAAATAAACAAAGGCAAGGCAACCGCCATAAAGCCGATACCGATATACTCCATAAGATCGTTCATTTTAAAATAATTTACGTTTTGCTTATTACTCATTTTTTCTCCTTTCTCCCTATACGGCGGTACCACACCCTTCGGGAATAATGGGAAAAGCTTAGCTACGGCTTCTCCTTCTGCTTAGATTATACAGTAAGACGGGGAAAAATACCATAACCTGTTAGTTGAACAAAACTCAACTCTTGATTTAGCCCCTTCCGTCTTCGTATATATAGTGTCGAAAACAGAAAAAAGGTTTGATGTTTTTTAAATTTTCTTTAATTTCCGTCTTCCCCCATATCATATCACATAAAAGCCTCCATTTCATTTTCGGGGACATAAACCGCTATTAAAGGGACAAAATATTTTTTATCTCCGTTTATCCCATTTTCGCCCATATTATCCCTAACCCTTTGCAATTTTTTAAAATATATGTTATAATACGGACAGGAATCAAGGCTTTACGGAGGTGTAAAATGATAAATATTGCAGTATGCGACGATAATCACCAATTTGCAGGTCTGCTTTTGCAGCATTTAAAGAAGTTGAGCGCCTATAAAATACCGCCGCGAGTAGATTGCAGATTCACCCCTGCCTTTTCTTCTGCCAAGGAGATTCTTGAATACTTAAAAAGCGGAGCAATAGACGTTTTATTCCTTGATATAGATATGCCGGAAATAAACGGCTTCGAGCTTGCAAAAGCTCTTTGTGAAAGCAATCCCGACACAGTAATAGTTTTCGTTTCCTCCTATGAGGAATTTGTATACAGCTCCTTTGAATACTGTCCCTTCAGATTCTTAAGAAAATCCCATCTTGCCGAGGAGCTTGATATAACCTTTCAGAAGGTGATTGAAAAATGCATATTGAACAGCGAGTCCCTTTTGTTCAACTCAACGGACGGAGAGATTGTATTAAGGGTAAAGGATATTATTCATTTTGAAGGTCAGAAAAATTATTACGTCATAAAAACCGTATCAGGCGCTGAATACAAGAGCAGAGGCACTATGAGCTCCGTTGAGGACTATGCAAAAAATTATGACTTTTTCAGAATTCACTCCGCCTACATAGTGAATCTTGAGCATATCGAAAGCATAAACAACGATGGCTTCATTGTTACGAAAAAGGGACAAAGATTAAGCGTAAGCAAAAAAAGAGCATCCGCCTTTAAGGATGCCTATATGCAGTACATACGAAGGAGAATTTCAAAATGAGCCTTTTAAATCTGCTTGTGGAATTTGCCGTATCCCTGTTTGACGCCTCCCTCCTTGTGTATTTTATATCCAGATTCAACGGAGCGTCTCTTTCGCCTAAAAGTAACAAATTCATAATACCCACCGTAGCGGTTATTTTCGGCTTTTCCGTAATAAACGATTTATTCCTTTCGGGCTTTAATCTGCTGGGTACCTTTATTTTCCTTGTGTTATATATTCTGTACGCTTTGCTCGTTTCCAACGGGAAATACATAAAAGCAATAATTTCCGCCTGTATTTTTGAGGTGGTATTCGTTCTTTTAAGCAGTCTTCTCTACCTTATCATATCCTCCCTGATAAAGGATTACAGCGAGCTTATGCAAGGGGAAAACGGCATTTTCAGATATGCATACGTTATTATACATAAAATTCTTCTGTTTGTAATACTTAAGATCATCCTTCTTATTTTCAAAAATGACGGCACAATTGAGATAAAGCAAGGAATTATAGCCTTTTTATTCTCCTGCGCCACAGTAGTCGGTCTTGGAGCAACGATGTACGTAGCCTCCGTTACGGATTCGTCAAGAATCCAGCTTCAGACGGTTATATTAACGGTTGTTCTGACCTTTTCAAACGTGGCTCTTTATTTCCTTATCTATCAGATGCAGAAATATCAAAGAAGCAAATACGAATTAAAGCTTTTACAGGAAAAAATAGCCTTTGAGGAAGCAAGGCATAATGATGCTGCGGCAATATGGTCCAATATCCGAAAGGTTCAGCACGATATGAAGCAGCATATTACCGTAATTTCCGGATTTATTGAGGATAACAAAATTGAAAGCTGCAAGGAATATCTTGATAAGCTCCTGCCAAGCGCGGGCAATATAGGTAATCTTATAAGCTCCGACAACAAATCTCTTGATTATCTTATAAACTCCAAGCTTGCCCCACTCAAGGACACAAAGGTAGTTATATCGGGATCAATCGGCGATTTATCGGATATTAAGGAATTTGATTTGGTTTGTCTTATGGGAAACATTCTTGACAACGCCATAGAAGCTCTTGACAGATTGAAGGACTCAAAGGAAAAGCGTATTGAGCTTTTGTTTATAAGACAAAATTCGAACAGAATAATTATCTGTAAAAACACAGTTGATTCCTCCGTTTTAAAATCCAACAAGGAGCTTAAAACTACAAAGAAATCCAAGGACGCCCACGGCTTTGGCACTAAAATTATCGCTAAGATAGTATCCGATTATCACGGTATGGTTGACTACTTCGAGGATTTCAATATGTTCGGAGTTCAGGTAATATTACCCGATAGCCCGAAAAATATATAATATGAGGATTTCCGTAAAAAAAGAGATTTTGCAAAATGCAAAATCTCTTTTTTATTTATTAGGATACTACGTTCTTTTCCTTGTATTCATTAACAAGCTTATTAAGTCTTGCTTCAAGGTCCTTGGACTTGATATCAACGTGCATAGGAACGGAAAGCTTGTATCCGTTGCCGTACTTCATTACAAGTCTGCCTTGGATTACGTTATAATCCTTGTTATTGAAATTAAGCTTTTTTTCCTCTTTTATATAGGATATTTCCGATACGGAGGTATATGGGATCTCTATTTTCCTGTTTCTGTCCTCATCGGATATAAGAGAGACACTTCTTGTTCTTATGACAAATCCGTCGGTCAGGAAAAATATTACGGTCTTTGTATATCTTGAGGACACCGTTTCATTTTTGGTTCTGCGAAGCATAACCGTTTCGTCGTATTCGTAGCCCTCGATGATAACGGGCTTTACGTCCCTTAAAACTCTTCTTTCGGGAACACCGAGGGAAGTCGGATCGTAGCCATGTCGTTCTGTGAGCCAAGGAGTTGTTCCATGGAGTTGTCTTCCTAAGACCGCT